>DAOWDI010000190.1 GCA_030639105.1 Gammaproteobacteria bacterium
ACTGGGAAACCGCCTGCGCGGCCATGGATCTCGGCTTTTATATCTCGATTTCGGGGATTGTGACGTTTAGCTCGGCCGGCGAACTTCGCGACGTGGCGGCCCGGCTGCCACTGGAACGGCTCCTGGTAGAGACTGATTCCCCGTGGCTCACCCCGGTACCGCACCGGGGTAAGCAAAATGAGCCCGCCTACGTTCGCTACACCGCCGAATTCCTTGCCGATCTGCGCGGTCTGGCGCTTGAGGAAATTGCCGAGGCAACCACAAAAAACTTTTTTAAATTATTTAGATATGCAAAATAAATAATATATTATTCATATAGTTATATACTATATATAATGTATATTATATAAATATTGCAGGTGCTTGTATGCATTTGTAGCCGGCTGGAGTCTGATGAGCGGCAGTTATGGCCGCCAGCGTACTAGGTTATATCGAGGAGCTGGAAATGGAACCCCGGGAGACCCTACCGGACTACCTGCAACGGAAGTTCACGGCACCGGCATGCGCAAAACGGACTGTTTGGATCCAGGATGAATGAATTTGACGGTCACAGCGCTGAGCCGAATAGTCGCGCTAAGGAAATTCTCCAGCAGGTCTATGGGTATGATGGGTTTCGCGGACATCAACTCGAGGTGATCGAGACGACCGTTGCCGGTCGCGATAGTCTGGTGCTGATGCCCACGGGTGGCGGAAAATCGATCTGCTACCAGATCCCCGCGATGATCCGAGACGGTGTTGGGTTGATCGTCTCACCGCTCATCGCCCTTATGCACGATCAGGTTGCGGCGCTACGTCAGTTGGGCGTTCGCGCTGCCTGCCTGAATTCTGCCCTCAGTGCCGATACGCAGCGCAGCGTCCTCAACCAGCTCGGCGCCGGTGATCTCGACCTCCTCTATATCGCGCCGGAGCGCCTGATAACTAAGCACACCCTGCGGCGACTGACCGAATTACCGATCGCTTTGATCGCGATCGATGAAGCCCACTGCGTCTCACAATGGGGACATGACTTCCGCCAGGACTATCTGGCCCTCGGTCAGCTACGCGAGTGCTTTCCTCGCGTGCCGCGTATGGCGTTGACCGCCACCGCGGATCAGCGTACCCGCAAGGAGATTGTCGCGCGCCTCGACCTCATTGAACCGCGGCATTTTATCAGTGACTTCGACCGCCCCAATATCTGCTATTCGGTTCAGGTTAAAACGGATCCAAAACGCCAATTAACCAATTTTCTCGACGGCCATAAGAACGAATGCGGCATCGTTTATTGTCTGTCGCGCGCGAAAGTCGAAAGTACCGCCGGGTGGCTGAGCGAACTCGGATTCAACGCCTACCCCTATCACGCCGGCTTGACGGCCGCGACGCGGTCCCTACACCAGAACCGTTTTCTCCATGAGGAGGCCGTGGTGATTGTGGCCACGATCGCATTCGGCATGGGCATAGATAAGCCTGATGTCCGCTTTGTCGCACATCTTGATTTACCGAAGAGCATCGAAGCGTATTATCAGGAAACGGGGCGCGCCGGCCGCGACGGGGAGCCGGCCGATGCCTGGATGGCGTACGGCTTGCAAGATGTCGTCCACTTGCGGCAGATGTTCGACACCTCGGCGGCAGATGAAAAGTTCAAGCGCATCGAGCGGCACAAACTGGATGCATTGCTCGGGTGGTGCGAGATAACGGACTGCCGCCGAGGTGCGCTGTTGGCATATTTCGGTGATAAGCCCACGACGACGTGCGGCAACTGCGATATCTGTCTGGACCCGCCGGCCACATGGGATGCGACCCTGCCGGCGCAACAGTTGTTATCGTGCGTCTACCGCACCGGGCAGCGCTTCGGCGCGGCACACGTGATCGACGTCTTACTGGGGAAGACTTCGGCCAAGGTTTGTCAGCACGGGCACGCTGAGATCAGCACCTTCGGTATCGGTGTGGACTTGAGCGTCCAGCGTTGGCGGTCGGTTGTTAGGCAGCTGATGGTACGCGGTTTCGTAAAAGCGGATCCAGAGCGCTACGGGGCGTTGGTGTTGATGCCAATAAGCCGTCCGCTACTACGTGGAGACATTGCGCTCGAACTGCGCGAAGACTCGGGCGCAGCAGTTCGACGGTCGCGCCGACGCCGCACGGCCGTGCAGGTCGGCGTGGGCGATGAGGCGCTATGGGGATCCCTGCGTTCGTGCCGTAGCCGGATCGCAAAAGACCAGGGGATCCCGCCTTATGCGGTATTTCACGATTCAACGCTGCTCGAAATGCTTGAGTATCGTCCTGCTACACTGGCGGCAATGCTTGATATCAACGGTATCGGTCAGGTAAAACTCGATCGCTACGGCGCAGAATTCCTTGCAATCATCAATGCGCCGCCGGGGGAGCCGGCAGCCGGCAGCTCCGGTATCCTGGTCAACTGACACGGCCTCGGCCTCGGCCTCGGGTGATATGCTGGCGAGGCCGCTCTATCCAGTAGCATCCGGCGCTCCAGATTGGATACACTGGGGCACATCCCAAGGCGCATCGCCGACTTTATTGCTGAGGATCAAAGAAAGGAAATGAGGACCCTGCCGGGTCGCAGGCGGATCGATTCGCTGCGATACATTATACTGCTGAGGGGAATATTCCTGCTGGCGGCACTGCTCCATATGGGTGCGGCCGCTAACGGATCGCCGCTGCATGTCCTCCTGACAAACGATGACGGCTACGATGCGCCTGGAATCAAGGCCATGCGCCAGGGGCTGGTCGCCGGCGGCTACAAAGTCAGCGTGGTTGCCCCCCGTGACCAGCAGAGCGGCAGCAGCATGCGCGTTTCGATCGGCTCTATCGTTGTCGATCACATCGAAAAAGATTTCTGGACCGTCGTCGGCACGCCGGCCGATTCAGTCTCGTTCGCGCTGCTCAAGCTGTTACGAGACAAACCACCCGACATCGTCATATCCGGCGCAAATTTCGGCCAGAACCTCGGGTCCAACACGAACATTTCCGGCACCGTCGGCGCCGCTATCATGGCCGCGCAACTGGGCGTGCCGGCGATCGCGGTATCGGTCGGGATCAATCTCGAGGAGCGCGATGCAAAGCCCGTGCGCTTTCCAAGTACGATGGGTGCCTTTACGCTGGCGGCCGCATTTACCGTACACCTGCTGCGTGAGATCGAGCGGACCCGCCGTGCGGGAACCCGACTGCTGCCCGCGAACAAGTTGTTGAACGTCAATTATCCAGCGCTGCCGGGTGCTGGGATAAAGGGGGTGCGTATGACCCGGGTCGCGCGTAGCGGCGGGTTTGTCCCGATCTTCGTTGAAACCGATACGCCGGGGAAAGTCCAAATTGCACTCGAGCACGGCAATCCAATCGACCGATCCATAGCAATGGCCGACACGGCACTTTTTGCCGATGGTTACATTACGCTGAGTGTACTCGACGGAAGTCTCGATGCCGGTACCGGAGGCCGCACGGAACTGGAGGAACGCCTCGGCGACTTCCTTGCGCGGGAACACGAGAGTCCTGCCCGCTGAGGCGCTAAGTTTGGATGCAGCAACTGGGACTAAGGTAGGTTGAATGCTGATTTTTCGACAGTTATTCGACCAGGTGTCGTCGACCTATACTTATCTTATCGGTGATGTGGATACTGCCGAGGCCGTTATCATCGATGCGGTGTACGAACAGGTCGGTCGTGACAGGGCGCTGCTCGAAGAGTTGGGGTTGAATCTCATCCACGTGATCGATACACACTGCCATGCCGACCACGTTACTGGTGCATGGCTCCTGAAACATCACACCGGCGCCCGGATCGGGATCTCGGAAAATGCAGGCGTCGAAGAAGCAGAAAATCTTATGACACACGGCGATCATGTTAATTTCGGGTCACGTTATCTCGAAGCGCGTGCAACGCCGGGGCACACGAACGGCTGTATGACTTACGTGATGGACGATAAGACCATGGCCTTTACCGGCGATAGTTTGCTGATCCGGGGATGTGGACGGACGGATTTTCAACAAGGCAATGCACGCACGATGTACCGATCGATCCACACCCAGATCTTTGTGTTGCCGGATGGGACCAAATTGTATCCAGGCCACGACTACAAGGGTATCACGATGACCAGCGTTGCCGAGGAGAAACAGTTCAACCCGCGGCTCGGGGGGCAGATCAGCGAGCAGGATTTCGTCGGTTACATGAACAATCTCGGGCTCGCGCACCCTAAACAGATCGATATCGCGCTGCCGGCGAATCTGCACAGCGGCCGACCCGAAAACGATACGGTTGGCGATGCCGAACCGACTTGGGCGCCGCTGAAGCTGACGTTTGCCGGAGTCTGGGAAATCGACCCGCAATGGCTCGAGGAAAACCTCCGTAAGGTTCAAGTGCTCGACGTGCGCGAGGACGAGGAATATGAGGGACCGTTGGGACACATCCCCGACGCCGTGCATATCCCACTCGGCGCATTGGCTGAACGCGCCAATGAAATCAAGCCCGATGTACCGATCGTGACGGTGTGCCGCGCCGGCGCACGCTCGGCACAGGCCACGGTTTTGTTGAGGCGAACAGGATTGAGAGATGTCGCAAATCTGAGCGGTGGCATGCTGCGTTGGCGTGACCGCAACTATCCAGTCGTCGGCGGCGATAAATTGCCCATCAGGGACCTGAGTTAAGTTTAATTCATCCGGCGGCAGAGTGAATGGAAGAATAATTCGACCCGACCCCCTCATTTTTTGCCTAATCCCGAATGAAATACAGGGATGATTCGCGGGTGATCAGGTTGTAATGCATGGTGATATCGGTCGCGTTGAAGAATTCAACGCAGATCTCGATACGATCGCCCAGTTTCTTTTGATAGATATTTTGGATCTGTTGCTCGTTGAGGCCATAGGCCTTACCCACATCGCGCACCGGGTAGCGTGATTCACCATCGCCAAAGACCTCATGGGCCCGTTTTGAATCCGAGCTTGATAGCACCCAGCATGCTTCACGTCGGTCAGGCGCAATCTCAACCCACTGCTTATCGTCGAGTTGGAGATAGAGTGATACAGCCTCCCCCCGGCATTCGCCGAGCAACCATTGCTCACGCACGAAGAGGGCGAGACAGCGATGATTTTTGAGATCGTGCATTGCCACAATTTTCGGATTAACCATTGCCGCCTTCCTTCCGTTCCAGTCGTGCTGTTAAGTATAAGTGGCAAAACGCCAATTAGTGCGCCGGCGGTAGCGTATCGATCCAGATGAACCCATCACGATTTGGCATCTCAACCGCTGTGAGCCTATCGGCATCCAAGACTATGTCCTCGGCGAGGATACCATTGTCATACAACCAATAGGCAAGGGGATGGGTACTGTCAAAACACACTGTCACGGTGTCTGGTCGGCACCACGCGGGATCCCAGCAAACCCGGCGACTGTCGGCGCTTAATAGTCTCCTGATCAGCATACATGGAAGGTTATTGTTCAGGACAATATATGCTATATATTACCTTAATAGATATTAATAACATATTGTTAATTATATATTAATATAGATATAATTAGATAAATTCTAAGCACCGACCCGGAGCGGGAGAATCGACGCGCTACCCGTATGTCCGCGGCGATTCACGCATATGGCCTATGGTCGATTGAGATGATTGACCGGAT
>DAOWDI010000223.1 GCA_030639105.1 Gammaproteobacteria bacterium
ATTGCTCAGCGGGACAACCGAGATCCAGCGAACATTCGGCGTGCAGATCGGGCATGAGGACGCATTTTTCGGGATTTAAGATCTTCGCCGTTTCGCCCATGAAGCGGACACCGGCGACAACCAGTGTTTGGGCGGGATGTTCGTGGCCGAAACGCGCCATATCCAACGAGTCAGAAACGTACCCGCCGGTATCGTCAGCCAGCGCCTGAATCGTCTCATCGGTGTAATAATGGGCGACAAGAACCGCATTTTGTTCCTTGAGTTGGCCCTTGATCTGCTTGACTAGTGATGCGGACGCCGCCGGCGAAAGTGGCTGATCCGAGTATACCGGGATCTCGAATCCCGGCAGGTCAATATCAATAAGCCCTTCGATTGGCGAAGTAATCTGAGCTTACTCATTACTAAAATATTAACATTCGGGATCCGTCACCTCTGGGGGTGGTTCCCATTTACTTATATGTGGGGTCCATTGTCGTAAAATCTAGTACCCCATCGCCTGATTATCGTCGACAGGATGGGAGGGCGCAGGGGTTAGACGAGAAAAACCGTATAAGTTAGTAATTACTTATGGACTACTTTTCTGGTTGCTCGGATCGGCGCAGTCGGATCCCGATTTCGCGTAACTGCACCTCGTCGACGGTTGTCGGCGCCGCGGTCATCAGACAACTCGCGGTCTGCGTCTTCGGGAACGGGATCACATCACGGATCGAGTGCTCCCCCGCGATCAACATCACCAGCCGGTCGAGACCAAACGAAATACCGCCATGCGGCGGGCAGCCGTATTGCAGCGCATCCAACAGGAAGCCGAATTTATCGCGCGCTTCATCCGGGCCGATGCCGAGGAGTCCGAAGACGGTGGACTGCATCTCCGGGTTGTGGATACGGATCGAACCGCCACCGATCTCGCTGCCGTTTAAGACCATGTCGTAGGCACGCGAGAGCGCGGCACCCGGATCCGCAACCAGCGCGCCATGGTCGACGGATGGGGCGGTAAACGGGTGGTGCAGCGCTTCCCAGCCGTGGCCTTCGGCGCTTGAGCCGAACATTGGGAAATCGACGACCCATAGCGGCCGCCAACCTTCCTCGAGCAAGCCCAGGTCGAGCGCAAGTTTGTCGCGCAGCGCGCCAAGCGCATGGTTGACGACGACGGCATCATCGGCGCCGAAGAAGATCAGGTCACCAGCGGCGGCATCGGTCCGATCCATGATGGCATCGATGACCTCATCAGGTAGGAACTTAAGGATCGGTGACTGTAGGCCCTCGCGCCCAGCGCCTATCTCATTAACCTTGATATAGGCCAAACCCTTGGCGCCGTAGATGGTGACGAACTCGGCGTAGTCGTCGATCTGCTTGCGCGTGAGGCGTCCGCCGCCCGGCGCGCGCAACGCCGCGACGCGTCCCTCGAGACGGTTGGCCGGGCCGGCAAAGACCTTGAACTCCACCGCTGCCATTATATCACCGAGTTCGATGAGCCGTAGCGGATTGCGCAGATCGGGGCAGTCCGTGCCGTAATGCTGCATCGCATCACCGTAGCTCAGGCGCGGAAAAGGATCGGGGAGTGATACATCAAGGACGGTGTCGAATACGGAGCGGATCATCGCTTCCATCAATTGCATAATGTCCCGTTCATCGACGAAAGACATCTCGACATCCAGCTGGGTAAACTCGGGTTGGCGATCGGCGCGCAAATCTTCGTCGCGAAAGCACCGTACGATCTGGTAATAGCGGTCGAAGCCCGACATCATCAACAGCTGCTTGAACAATTGCGGCGACTGCGGCAGCGCGAAGAAACGGCCCGGGTGTGTGCGGCTCGGGACCAGATAGTCGCGTGCACCTTCCGGTGTCGCCTTCGTCAGCATGGGCGTTTCGATGTCGAGAAACCCATTCCCATCCAGGTAATCGCGCAACACACGGCTGACTTGAGCGCGCAGGACGAGGTTCCTCTGCATTCGCTCCGTACGTAAATCGATGTAGCGGAATTTCAGCCGCGTGTCTTCGTGGACGTGGTGTTCGTCGAGCTGAAAAGGCGGCGTCGCCGCGGTATTGAGGACTTCGAGATCCTTGATGAGGACCTCGACCTTACCGGTCGGCATATCTGGATTTGCCGTTCCCTCGGGCCGGCAACGCACGCGCCCCGATGCTCTCAAGACGTACTCACCGCGGACGCGTTCGGCGGTCGCGAAACTCTCCGGGGTATCCGGATCGATGACGATTTGGACGATCCCGGAGCGGTCGCGTAGATCAATGAAAATGACGCCGCCGTGATCACGGCGATTGTGTACCCAACCGCAAACACTCACGGCGGTGTCCAATTGTGCCTCGGTAATATTTCCGCAGTAATGGCTACGCATGGTTTAAAGCGTTGGTCATATTAGGAACCGGTCGTCCGCAAGGGCGGGAATGATACGGTGTGCAGTGCAACACCGCAATGTACTAAGCTACCCCAAGGCGGTCATTCCTCTGCCTTTGGGGCGGGCTTTTGCGCCGTGTCGGTCTTATTTTCCTTGCCAGTGTCGCCCTTGCTCTCAGCGGAGGCATCCTTGTCGGGTTTATCCTCTTTCTTTGTCTTTGTAGCAGACGGCTTGTCCTTGAAATCGGTCTCATACCAACCAGTACCCTTTAATCGGAATGTGACCTTCGAAATAATCTTTTGCAGCGCATCTTTTCTGCATGTTGGGCACGCGGTCAGGGGCGCATCGCTGATCTTGCGCATCACCTCGAGTTCGTGACCACAGTCGGTGCATTCGTACTCATAAATCGGCATGTTCGTTTGTCTCACGATAGTAAACGGCCGGGGGGAAAATACGGCTTTCGGAGAAAATTTCAAGGGATCATATCCGATGACCGAGGAAATCACTGGTTTTTCGAACGATTCATATCACCTGGGCGGACAGGACTTCGACGGTTTGGCTTACGACTCGCGGGCACCGGGGACAGCCCGAGGCGAAGCAACCGTTCGCTGTCGGGCAGCAAGACTAACTTTTGGACTGCAAGCCCGAGATTCGTTATTATCGCCGACCTTTCGATGGTGACGATCGCCTGTTGGTGGTTGCGAACCGCCGGGGAATGACCGGCGAGGCGCTAACCCATCTGTTGTTGTCATCGGGCCGTTAGCTCAGTTGGTAGAGCACCGGACTTTTAATCCGATGGTCGTAGGTTCGATCCCTACACGGCCCACCATAATCTTTCTGTAGTTCAATAATCTGAGACCATTTATAACTACACGTGGCCATACGTTAGTTACCAGGAACATCCCACTGCTGCCAAGGGCGGAGGGGTCGGACCACGCCTAGTCGTTGATCTGTAAAATATTTATCTCCGAATTCAACCTTTTTCAATGCTTAAAGGTGCCGATTCAGACGCAAAAATGCGCTTCTAAGCAGGCGCACTGATTGTGGGCGCCGGCCGACAAAGTTTGGGCTGCCCATCGGAGCGCTGATTACTGCCCCGTTTTTGCCTCAAAAACGCACCTCTAAGCCGAAAATCGAGTGAGTTTTCTACCACTATTCTTTGCAATTCAGTCGCTTAGCATGGTCCGACCCCATACCCTCAGTGCTCTTTCTCGTGTGGGCCGGAAGCGAGTTTCGTGCCACTCGCGATATCGATCTCCTCGGAACGGGGTCCGGCGATCACGATGCCATCCAGGTAGCGATAGCCGCAATCTGCGCGATTGACTATCCGCAAGATGGTCTTCGATTCGATGCGGCGAGCATTCGGCGCGGAGGGGTCGGACCACGCCTAGTCGTTGATCTGTAAAATATTTGTCTCCGCATTCAACCTTTTTCAATGCTTAAAGGTGCCGATTCAGACGCAAAAATGCACTTCTAAGCAGGCGCACTGATTGCGGGCGCCGGCCGACAAAGTTTGGGCTGCCCATCGGAGCGCTG
>DAOWDI010000209.1 GCA_030639105.1 Gammaproteobacteria bacterium
CAATTGCCCTGTATGTGTCAAGGCGAAGAACAATGCGCCGCCGCCGATAAACGGCTCATGGTAGCTTCGAAACGATCCGGCTGCCGCCACCGCTTTGAGCAGCTCCGGCATCAGCTGGCGCTTACCGCCGACCCATTTTAGGAACGGCCGTGGCGGGGGTTCATTGTAAGTACTCATCGTTATAGCCCGAAATAGAGCTCCAACCACTTCTTGGTATCCGGGAGTTCGACGGCGACGCCGGTAGATAACAGATAGGCCTGCATATTGGAGGAAAAGCCCTCTCCGGAGAACACCACGATACCGCGTATTGGCCAGGCACGGATATCTTCGATTGTGCCAGCGATCTTTTCCTCCGCACTGCCTGTTACGCCCTGATATTTACACTCGACCCCGAGACTTTTGCGTGTTTCCGGATGACGCAGCACCACGTCGATACGCCGTTTTGCTCCCCAGATCCGGCGTCCCACTGGTACTTCGATGTCAACGTCAAGACCGAGGTCGTTGCCGATCTCGGCTACTTGATCACGAAGCGCCGCGCCGGATTGAACTGCTGCTGCCTTGCCTGCCACTTCTTTCTAGGATCCCGCGCGCGATGCCTTTTTCAACTGCGCGCGCTCGATAAAGGCATCGATGACTTGTAAGATCTGGCTTCTATCGGCGCCATCCATCTTCTCGTATCTGTTGCAGCCGCCGCTGAAGCCGCGTATCGGGTTGTCTGGACCCCTTCTTTAATGATCCATTTTATTCGTTCATCGTACATTTTGATATCGCTGGCTTCAATAGCAAATAATTTTGCTTTAGGGGCTTGCCCTTGTGCATCCCCTCATTTCAAATGTCCGCGAATATCTTAGTGAAGGTCCGGTTCGGGCAGCATCGGTAGTCGCGGTTCTTATTGCCGGTTGCGTCGCGGCGTTGTTTTCGGGTTGAAACGCCGCGACGCCTATTCTGAGTCGAGTATGCGCTCGAGTTCCGCGAGGTTGCTTACCGGCGCCAGGCACTGGTGCCCCCGGCACACGTATGCGGTGAGGTTGCCGCTTAGTGCGTGTTGGGACAGCAGCCCGGGTAACGCCTGCTCCGTAGTGGGTATGGCGAAGCACATGCGAACTGGCGAGTAGGTCTCATCCAGCGGTGCTTTCCATGCCGCCATCTCGTCACATTCCCCCCGCAGGATGATCGAGGTCGGGGGGGCCAGATATTCTTCGAGCGCCAGCAGCAGCGAATTGTGCGCGCCCGGTGCGTGTTTGACCGATCCCCAGGCTGTACGCAAGGTTTTCTCAACGGCATCCAGGTAACGCATATCGCCGAGCAGATGTCCGAGGCGGCCGAGACCCCAGGCCGCGATACCGTTGCCGGCCGGCAGAGCGTCGTCGGTCAGCGATTTTGTGTGCTGGATCAGGGGCTCGTGATCATGCGGGGTAAAAAAGAAGCCGCCGGCATCGTCGTCGTGAAAATGTTCCAGCAGACAGTCGGCCAGTTCGATTGCGAAGTCCAAGTCCTCGCTGCGCCAGCGTGCCTCGAGCAGGCACAACAGCGCATCGATTAGAAAGGCATAGTCGTCGAGGTAGGCATTGAGATGCGCCTTATCGTCCTTGTAGGTGGCGAGTAGGCGGTCATTGTGCCAGAGCCGCGCACGAATGAAATCGACGGCCCTCTGCGCGGCTTCGATATACTCTCGGTGCCCAAAGGTGTTCCCGGCTATTGCCAGCCCCTTGATCATGAGCGCGTTCCAGGAAGTCAGTATTTTGTCGTCGCGACCAGGACGCACCCGCCTTTCGCGGTGGATAAATAGACGATCGCGGGCATCATTGACGCATTGTTCCAATACTGCGGGATCGCCGCCGATCACATTAGCGATATCATTGTAGTTGGCGAAGATCCGGAGATGCCAGCGTCCTTCAAAATTGGCCTCGCGGGTCAAGCCAAAGCGCCTCGCGAAAGGCTCGTAGTCTTTGCCGAGGATCTTCCGCACCTCGTCCTTATCCCAGACATAGAATTTTCCTTCCTCGCCCTCGGAGTCGGCATCGAGACTCGAATAAAAACCGCCTTCAGGCGACGTCATTTCGCGTCTGACCCAACCCGCCGTTTCGTGGGCGACCTGTTCAAACAACGGATCATGATTCAACTGCCAGGCCTGTGCGTAAAGTCCGAGCAATGGCCCGTTGTCGTATAGCATCTTTTCGAAATGCGGGATCATCCACTGGTTGTCGACCGAATAGCGGCAGAATCCACCGCCGAGGTGGTCATAGATCCCGCCGCTGGCCATCCGCATCATCGTGAAGACGGCCATGTGCATCGCGCGCTCATCGTTGCCATGACTCCGATGATAGTCCCGCAGCAGGCGCTCCAAACCGCTCGGATGGGGAAACTTGGGCGCCCGGCCGAAGCCGCCGAGGCGATGATCGAATGCATGTGCCGCTTGGGTCCGGGCAGTGTCTAGCGGCGCCGCCGTGAGCTCGTTGCTCGCCGCCACGGGCAGTTCCTGCAGCTGGCCGAGTGCTTCGAGGAGGTGTACGTTCTGAGCGCGGATCTCGGATCCGCGTTCGCGGTAGGTTCTGGCAACGCGGGCCAGGATGTCCTTGAAGGCCGGTAGACCGTGGCGCGCTTCGAAAGGAAAGTAGGTGCCGCCAAGGAATGGTACGTGGTCGTCGGATGTCAGGAACATCGTCAGCGGCCAGCCGCCCTGGTTCTGCGTCAACAGATATTGCGCTGCCTGATAGATCTTATCGATGTCTGGCCGTTCCTCGCGGTCTACCTTGATATTGACGAAGTGTTCATTCATCAATCGAGCAGTCTCTGGATCCTCGAAGGATTCATGCGCCATCACGTGACACCAATGGCACGCCGAATAGCCGACTGACAGGAGGATGGGTTTGTTTTCTATTGCGGCCTTGTCGAGCGCCGCCTTGCCCCACGGGTACCAGTCCACCGGATTATTGGCGTGTTGCAGGAGATAAGGGCTGGTTTCCCCTTGGAGTGCATTCATGAGTAGCGCTGGATCAATACCGGGCGCACCGGCGCCGAGCCGAAAAAAAGTCCTTTGTTGGTAGCCGTCATTTTAGCCTCCGGCGATCAGGATGGCGACATCGGCATGCTAGAGTGCACGCCATGATCCCATTCCCCACCATCGATCCGGTCGCTTTCAAGCTGGGGCCCGTGGCCGTCCACTGGTACGGGATCGCCTATATTGTTGGGATCGGCCTCGGTTGGTGGGTATTGCACCGTCAAGCCGCGGCGGATGGTTGTGAATGGCTGCGTGAGGATGTTGCGGACGTGGTATTTTTTGCGGCCATCGGCGGCGTGCTGGGCGGGCGGATCGGTTATGCATTGTTCTATAATTTCGCTGACTATCTCGACAACCCGCTCAGCATCTTCGCGATCTGGCGCGGAGGTATGGCGTTTCACGGTGGCGTGATCGGATTCGTCCTGGCGCTTGCCTTGTTCGCCCGTCGCCGCGCGCGGCGTTTTCTCACCGTAACGGATTTTGTCATCCCGGTC
>DAOWDI010000227.1 GCA_030639105.1 Gammaproteobacteria bacterium
CAGGCGTCGCTGCGCTGCTAGGGACCATGGGTTCGTTGGGCTCCTAGGAGCCTAACAGACTTGGGCATTGGTCGCGAGGAGAACTCCGAGTTGAGCGAGTTATTGTCCTCTTTTGAGGCGAATAGTCATTCTATTTTACGAAAAAGAGGACAAGAAATGGCCAAAGTCGGCTTTTCCGCTGTAGAAGATCCTAAGTCCGACAGGCTCCTAGAGGAAGGCGAACTCGAAACTTACCGCGCGGCTGCCGATACCGCCGATTTCCATCACAATATATACGGGCCGATTCGGCGGCATGCCCGCGGCAAGGTCGATGCTCTTATCCAGATATTCGCGGGGCTCAAAACGCCTGATCCCGATCGCTTCACCGGTCTGCGTGTAGAGGCCGAGCTGGATGATTGGGAATGCGGTTGAGGTATCCGAGCGGCTGATGAGCGTCGCATTTACTAATAAGGTTTCGAGGTATTGGGGATGGTCACGCACGTCCCGCGATATCAACTCTATCGCTCCGGGCGCAACGGCCGGCCCATACCGGCAGCCGAGACGCTCGCACCCAGCCAGGTAGACGGGCTGAGCATCGGGCAGCACCTCGACAATGGAATCGCGAAACACCCACGCAAGCTGCAGGCCGAGGCCGGCGATGAGGACAGATCCGAGCAGCACCCACAATTTTCCTGACGATCGGCGCCGCGGATGTCCGAGTGCCGCCACCTCCCCTTGCAGGATGGCGGGGACATCATCGATAGCGAAGCTTTCGATCTCGTCCTCTGTTTCGTCCTCAAATTCCGCGCTAGGATCGGCAAACAGTATCGCCTGCCCGGATTCACTCAACCGTGGTGATACCGGCGTTTGGAGCCTATCTGTTTCGACCGTCGCCGCTGGCGCGACGACCGCCGGGGAGGCTATGTGGGGTGGCGTGTATTTCGCGGATTCAGCGCCGTCGATATCGACCGGCGTTAGCTCGCTTATCGCCGCCTGGCGCGCGACCCCGAATATCGTTTCCTCATCGGGCTCCGGCGGCGGACCGAATAACGTACCCTGTTCGATCTCCGCGACAACGGGTTCAAGGTCGATAGCGGTGCTCTCCCCGCTCACGGAAACCGCCGCCTCCGGTTCTCCAACGGGTTCACCCGAGCTGGTACTATCCCCGGAATCCAGCAGGATGAACGCGGGGCTAGGTGCGGCGGCGGCAGTATTAGGTTGTCGTGATTGTTCCGGGGAGAACCTTGGCTCATCGGCGATACGATCGAGCGCGTTAAACTGCTCGGCGCACTCGCCGCACTCGACAAAACCCCGCGCCACGGCCAGGTCGGCGGCCCCGAGGCGATAAATCGTTTCACACTTCGGACATTGGGTTAGCACGCGGCCAGCTCCGATTCGGCGTTTGTCAAAAACCGTCGCGGACGCCGGCGACCAGCGCCCACTCCCCGAATTGTCGCCGAGTTTCCATCTTAAACTGGCCTGAGTAGGCCGCCAAGAGGCATTCGCTCTGTTCTTGCAGCACCCCTGAGAGCGCAATGGAGCCGCCCGGACCGAGGAGTCCGGCGAATCGCGCGGCCAGCCCGGTGAGCGGCTCCAACAGGATATTGGCCACGATCAGGTCATATTGCCTCCCAGCGATCGCATCGGGATCAGCGACGAGGATATCGCTGCTTGCATTGAGCGCAGCGTTGTCGAGACATACTGTACGGGCGGCCGGATCGATATCGACGGCGGTAACTTCGGCCGCCCCGAGTTTAGCCGCCGCAAGCGCCAGGATCCCCGAGCCGCAGCCATAGTCCAGAACCTTCGCGCCGGCAACCAAACTACTCTCGACCAACCAGTCCAGGCACATGGCAGTTGTTGCGTGAGTACCGGTACCGAACGCCATGCCGGGATCGAGGCGGATCACGAGTTCCGTACCAGCCGGCGGATCATGCCAGGTCGGACACACCCACAGGCGACCCCCAAAAAGTTGGGGCTTTACCTGCTGGCGCCATGATTCGTACCAATTGCGATCGGGTAAGGTAGCGGCCCACGCCTGCAGCACAACGACGGCGCAGAGGCTGAAACACCACTCCAGTTTAGCGATGTCGGTATCGGGTTCAAATAGACCCGAGACCTCGCATACGGACCACAGCGGCCGGCTACCGTCCCGCGCATCGACAACAAGCCGATCGTCCTCGGCGGCCTGGCAGCTTATCGCCTGAGCGCCGGCTTCTTCCAGACACGCTTCGACCCCGGGCACATCGGGTTCACGCACGCGGCAAGTGTAGGTCAGCCAGGCGCCTGTCATTGTTTACCCCTATCGCGGTGCAACCTTGGTGCGCCCCGAGCAAGAATGACTATTCGTCTCAAAAGAGGACAAAAACTGACTCAAATCGGACTTTCCCTCGTGACGAATGCCTAAGTCCGTATATGGTCTCCTAGGCGAGCTTGCGCTCCAGATAATGGATATCGGTGCCACCCGCGGCAAATGCGGCATCGTGGATGAGGTCGCTATGCAGCGGCAGATTGGTGTCGATGCCCTCAATTACGATTTCCGTCAATGCGTTCGACATGCGCGCGAATGCGGATCCGCGCGAATCGGCATGCGCGACCAGTTTACCAATTAGAGAGTCATAGTAAGGCGGCACCGTGTAACCATCATAGAGGTGGGAATCGATACGAATGCCTGGTCCGCCGGGGGGATGAAATAATTGGACGGTCCCAGGGGACGGGCGAAATGACACCGGGTCTTCGGCATTGATACGGCATTCGATCGCATGTCCTCGCAATACAATGTCGGCCTGGGTGAACGACAGCAGCTCTCCGGCCGCAATCGTCAATTGTTCTCTAACAATATCAATGCCCGTGATCAGCTCCGTTACCGGATGCTCAACCTGCAAGCGCGTATTCATCTCGATAAAATAAAACTCACCATCCTGGTAGAGGAATTCGAAAGTCCCAGCACCGCGGTAATCGATGGTTCGACACGCCTCGACGCAGCGCTCGCCCATCCGCTCACGCGTTAGTGCATCAATCCCAGGCGCCGGGGCTTCTTCGATGACCTTTTGGTGGCGGCGCTGCATGGAACAGTCACGCTCCCCGAGATGCACGACGTTGCCATGCCCATCAGCCAACACTTGGAATTCGATGTGCCGCGGGTATTCCAAAAATTTCTCCAGGTAGACGGCATCGTTCTGAAACGCCGCCAGCGCTTCGCGCCGCGTCAAACCAATGGCGCCCGGCAGCGCGGCTTCGGCGTGGACTACCCGCATACCG
The DNA here is from genome assembly GCA_030639105.1 of Gammaproteobacteria bacterium. Taxonomy (GTDB): domain Bacteria; phylum Pseudomonadota; class Gammaproteobacteria; genus UBA11873. Next base: position 3,241 of record DAOWDI010000227.1, read on the forward strand.
CGAACGCAGCCACCACCGGTGCCTTTCACGATCACCTTATAGCCGATCTTGCGCGCAATCTTC
>DAOWDI010000177.1 GCA_030639105.1 Gammaproteobacteria bacterium
ATTCAATTCATCCCAGAAAACGCGCACAAATGCGCCCGGGCCGGGCCTTGCCCGCCCGATGGCCCGCCTGTTTAACCTGTATCCAACAGGGATCGCCCCGCCGTAGGGATTCGCACAAGAAATGTACCGGCAGGGAGCATAAGATAGGACTGGCGGATACATCGTGCGCGATCCGCTAAACTTGGGAATACACGTTATTAAAGACCAATGTACCGATAGCATTAGCAACTACGATGTCCAGCCCCGCAGATATAGACCCCCAGGAAACCAACGAATGGCTTGGAGCGCTGGAGTCTCTTATTGAGGCTGAAGGTCTGGACCGAGCCCACTATCTGTTGGAACGTCTGATTGACAAGGCACGGCGCTCTGGGGCCTATCTGCCCTATTCCGCTAACACCGCCTACATCAATACAATCCCGCCGCACAAGGAGCGCTACACCCCAGGGGATCCGGCACTCGAATGGCGTATCCGATCGATCAACCGCTGGAATGCCATGGCCATGGTGGTCAAGGCAAATCGGAAAGATGCGGGACTCGGCGGCCATATTGCCAGTTACGCATCTGCGGCGACCTTATACGAAATCGGATACAACCATTTCTTCCATGCGCCGAGTGACGACCACGGCGGTGACCTGGTATTTTTCCAAGGACATTGTGCGCCGGGGATCTACGCCCGAGCCTACTTGCTCGGGCTGATTTCGGAGGAAGAACTCAATAATTTTCGGCACGATATCGATGGCAACGGGTTAACGTCCTATCCGCATCCATGGCTCATGCCCCATTTCTGGCAATTTCCCACGGTTTCGATGGGGCTGGGGCCGATCATGGCGATTTACCAGGCGCACTTCATGCGCTACCTGGAGAATCGCGGCCTGAGTCCTGCCCAGAATCGCAAGGTCTGGGCATTTGTGGGTGACGGCGAGATGGACGAGCCGGAGGCGTTCGGCGCCGCGGCACTCGCTTCGCGCGAGAATCTGGATAATCTGGTGTTCGTCGTCAACTGCAATCTACAGCGCCTCGATGGCCCTGTTCGTGGTAACGGAAAGATCATCCAGGAACTCGAATCGGACTTCCGGGGCGCAGGCTGGAACGTCATCAAGGTGATCTGGGGCTCTTACTGGGATCCACTGCTGGCACGGGATACCAAGGGGCTGCTGTTGCAACGAATGGAAGAAGCAGTCGACGGCGACTACCAGAGTTACAAGGCATTTACCGGCGCATATGTTCGCGAACATTTCTTCGGCAAATATCCGGAGCTGAAAGCGCTCGTAGCCAATATGAGCGACGAAGACATCTGGCGTTTGAACCGCGGCGGCCACGACCCACATAAGGTTTTTGCCGCTTATGCACAAGCGATGGCGCATACGGGAAAGCCCACCGTCATCTTATGCAAGACCGTCAAAGGTTACGGCATGGGTGAAGCGGGGGAAGGAAAAAATATTACCCATCAGCAGAAAAAAATGGGTGAGGAGGCACTCAAGCACTTTCGCGGTCGATTCAATATTCCAATCTCTGACGAAGCGATCGCGGATGCACCTTTCTACAAGCCTGACGATGATTCGCCGGAAATGATCTATCTGCGCGAACGTACGGAGGCAATGGGCGGTTTTCTTCCGCACCGGCGGGATGAGGCCGACGATCTCACGATCCCGGACATCGGCATCTTCGACAACATACTGCAGGGCAGCCGGGAACGCGAGATCTCGACGACAATGGCATTTGTGCGCTTGCTGACGGCGCTCACGCGCGATAAGGACATCGGACCAAGGATTGTCCCAATCGTGCCCGATGAAGCCCGAACGTTCGGCATGGAGGGCATGTTTCGCCAACTCGGGATCTATTCATCCGTCGGACAACTGTACGAACCGGTCGATCATGATCAGGTTATGTACTACCGCGAAGACAAGAGCGGGCAGATCCTCGAAGAAGGGATCAATGAGGCGGGAGCGATGTGTTCCTGGATCGCAGCGGCAACCGCATACAGCAACCACAACCTGCAGATGATACCGTTCTATATCTACTACTCGATGTTCGGTTTCCAGCGCATAGGAGACTTGGCCTGGGCGGCAGGCGATATGCAGGCGCGAGGATTTTTGCTCGGTGGTACGGCCGGGCGTACCACCCTGGCCGGCGAAGGCCTGCAGCACCAGGACGGTCACAGCCATATACTCGCATCGACGATACCGAATTGTATTTCCTATGATCCCACTTTCGCCTATGAACTGGCGGTGATCATCCATCATGGCATGCAGCGCATGTTCGGCGCTCAGGAGAATGTTTTCTATTACATCACGGTGATGAATGAAAACTACGAACACCCCCCCCTCCCCGACGGATCGGCGGACGGTATCGTGAAAGGGATGTATTTGCTGCAGCACAATGACGGCGCGAAAGTACAACTGCTCGGGAGCGGTTCGATATTGCGCGAAGTGATCGCAGCGGCCGGCTTACTCGAAAGCGAATTCGGGATTTCATCGAACACCTGGAGTGTGACGAGCTTCAATGAACTCCGCCGGGAAGGATTGGATTGTGAACGCTGGAACATGCTGCATCCGAACGACCCCGCACGGACCAGCTATGTCGAGACGATACTGCGGGAACATTCGGGTCCGGTAGTTGCGGCGACCGACTATATGAAGATCTACGCCGATCAAATCCGCGAATTCATACCGCATCGCTACCGCACCCTGGGGACGGACGGCTTTGGCCGTTCCGATTCGCGCATTAATTTGCGGAAATTCTTCGAAGTAAACCGCTATTACATCTGTCTGGCGGCGCTGAAATCACTGGCCGATGAAGACGAGATCGATAGTGGCTTGGTCGTCCAAGCCATTGCGAAATTCGGCATCGATCCAAAAAAGCCGAGCCCGGTAACGGTTTAACATCGAGACACGCTAAAAGAAGTCAGCATGAGCACTGAATTTCCGGTTGCGATTCCCGATATCGGCGACTTCGAAGATGTCGAAGTGATTGAAGTGCTGGTCGCCGTCGGTGATACAGTTGAAGAAGAAGAACCGCTAATCACCCTGGAGAGTGACAAGGCTGCGATGGACATCCCCGCGCCGCGCGCGGGGCGCGTGGCCGAGATCTTGGTTACGGTGGGCGACAAGGTTTCAGCAGGCTCGATTATTGCCACGATCGACACCGCGGAGACCAAATCGGCAACTACGGCAAAAACCACCCCATACGTCGAAACAGTACCGTCTGAGGATACGGAACGCTCGGTGTCCGAGGGGCATCTCATCGCGACCATCGCGGCGGTTTCCGAAAATCGATCCGATGGGGAGCCCGCCGCGCGCGCGGTCGTTGGTGCCGAAGCGAACGCAGCTGTGTGCCAGGCGGCGCCCGGCGCGGAGCCAACCGTGCGGCCGGTGGCGCCTGAAGGCGCGCGGGTAGGACCCTCGAGCAGAGCCTATGCCAGCCCTAGCATCCGAAAATTCGCCCGCGAACTCGGCGTCGACCTCACCCTGGTTTCGGGCACCGGGCGCAAGGGCCGCATTATCAAATCGGACGTCCAGGCGTTCGTAGAATCGGCTATCAGCGACAGCCGAACCTCGGCCCCCGGCGGCCTTGCATTCACCCAATCGCCAGCAGTGGATTTTTCGAAATTCGGACCGGTCGAGACGCAAGTACTCAGTAAGATAAAACGGCTGACGGGGCAAAATCTACACCGTAGCTGGATCAGCGTGCCGCACGTTACCCAATTTGACGAAGCCGATATCACCGAACTCGAAGCCTTCAGAAAATCGAAACTCGCCGACGCACAAATACATGGTGTCAAACTCACCCTCCTTGCATTTTTGTTGAAGGCCCTCGTCGTCGTCCTGAATAAATACCCGGATTTCAACGCCTCATTGTCGGCTGATGGCGCATCAATCATCCACAAGAAGTACTTTCACATTGGCATGGCTGTACACACTGAGCGTGGATTGGTAGTTCCGGTAATAAAAAATGCAGATCAAAAAGGACTTTATGAATTAGCCGGCGAGATCCGCGAACTGAGCGTCAAGGCGCGCAACAAACAGCTCAAACCGATGGACATGCAGGGCGGGTGCTTCACAATATCGAGCCTCGGCGGTGTCGGCGGTACGGCATTTACGCCGATCATCAATACTCCAGAAGTCGCTATCCTCGGTATTTCTCCGTCGGTGATGAAGCCGGTCTACAGCGACGGCGAATTCATCCCGCGCCTGATGCTGCCCTACGCGCTCTCTTTCGACCACCGGGTGGTCGATGGTGTTGCGGGCGCCGAATTTACTCGGCATCTCGGTGTCGTCTTGAGCGATATTCGTCATATCCTGCTGTAGTCCTTCGCCGATTGCTGTTGGTGAAATGATCATGTGGCAAACGCCGATAGCTCGGTACTCAATTTGCCCAAAACCCATCGCGGTTCCGCCGAACCGCAACTCGTCCTCGCCGGTGGGTGGGCAAAGACAGGCTCCTAGACGATCGCACCCGAGGCAGGCACAATGCGCCCTCTTTAGTCAACGTCACGCAGAGTTCAATGGCCAAGGAATCTATCAATAAGGTCGTGCTCGCCTACTCCGGCGGACTCGATACTTCCGTCATTCTGAAGTGGCTGCAGGAAGAATACGATTGCGAAATCGTCACCTTTACCGCGGATATCGGGCAGGGAGAGGAACTGGAACCAGCACGCACGAAAGCGGAGCAGCTGAAAGTAAAAGAAATTTTTATCGACGATCTCACAGAAGAGTTCGTCAGCGATTTCGTGTTTCCGATGTTCCGCGCGAATGCAATATATGAAGGCGAATATCTTCTCGGGACATCTATCGCAAGACCCCTGATCGCGAAAAGATTGGTCGAGATCGCCCGGGAAACCGGCGCGGATGCTATCGCCCACGGCGCCACGGGTAAAGGGAACGACCAGGTGTGCTTCGAGATTGGAGCCTACGCATTAGAACCGGACATAAACATCATCGCACCCTGGCGCGAATGGGATCTCAATTCACGGGAAAAATTGTTGGCTTATGCCGAGCAACATTCGATCCCTATCGAATACCAATCGGGCAAGAAATCACCCTACTCGATGGACGCAAACCTGCTGCACATCTCTTATGAAGGTGGTGTTTTGGAGGATCCATGGGAACCACCCGAGCCGTCGATGTGGCGCTGGACCACGGCGCCTGAAGCGGCATCGGATACCGCTCAGATCATAGAACTCGAATTCGAAGCGGGGGATATAGCGGCGATCGATGGGCAGGCGCTAACGCCGGCCGCGGTATTGGCAAGATTGAACGAGATCGGCGGTTCGCACGGTATTGGACGCTTGGATATCATCGAGAACCGGTATGTCGGCATGAAGTCACGCGGTTGTTATGAAACGCCGGGCGGCAGCATCATGCTCAAAGCGCACCGGGCCATAGAGTCACTGACGCTCGACCGGGAGGTCGCCCATCTCAAGGACGAACTGATGCCGCGATATGCGAACCTGGTCTATAACGGCTATTGGTGGAGCCCCGAACGCGAGCTGCTGCAAACGATGATCGACGATTCGCAGCAGCACGTTAACGGATCCGTCCGCCTATCGCTCTACAAAGGAAATATCACCATCCTCGGGCGCCGCTCACCTAAAGACAGTCTATTCTCAGGGACACTTGCGACGTTCGAAGACGACGCCGGGTCTTACAACCAAGCCGACGCGGAAGGCTTCATCAAGCTCAACGCACTACGCCTGAGAGTTGGCGCGCGGCGTATCAAGGATTAGATACTAGCCCGAAACCTCGGGCATAGAGCCAATGCATTTGATGCATTGTTTGACAATGGCGGTACGCAATTCCCAATATCCGCCGCCTAAAGGCGAGGGGTTTACGGATCCCCTATCCGGAACTATAAATCTATTGGACTTATCATCCCTCTCTCGTGCAACCCTACGACATG
>DAOWDI010000260.1 GCA_030639105.1 Gammaproteobacteria bacterium
ACAGCCGTGCGATGTATGTGCCTCTGGGCGAAGTGCTCGAGTTCGGGCCCGCAATCCTCGACGATCTCGAATCCATCGACTATCTCGCGATCGATGATATTCACCTCGCCGCCGGTGATGCCGCCTGGGAGCAGGCGTTGTTTAACCTGTTCAACCGTACGCAGGGGGCCCAGGGCCGTTTGCTGGTCAGCTCCGCAAGTGGCCCGCGTGGATTCCAATTCGAACTGCCGGACTTAAGCTCGCGGTTGAATTCGGGACTCCTGTATCAACTCGTTGAACTCGGCGACGGCGAAAAGCAGGTGGTCTTGCAGAAACGCGCGGCGAGTCGCGGGCTGTCAATGCCCGATAAGGTCGCCAGCTATCTGCTAAGCCGACTCTGTCGCGACATGCGGGAACTCAATCATATCTTCGATTCCATCGATGCGGCTTCACTGAGTACCGGCCGCGAGCTTACGATCCCGTTTGTGCGCGATGTTCTCGGGCTCAATTAGTCCGGATCTCGCCGCGGGGCAATATCCGCGAATCGAGGGTCAGTCACTGAACAGCGCGGCAATATTTTCTGGTGGCCGGCCGAGCACCGCCCGTTCGCCCGCCACGACGATCGGCCGTTCGATCAGGATCGGGTTATCGACCATTGCCTCGATGAGTTCGTCAGCCGAGAGGGCTGTATCGGCCAAACCGAGTTCGGCGTACGCGGCCTCTTTCTTGCGCATCAGCTCGCGTGGTTCGAGACCGAGCTTTTTCAATAGCGATTTGACCGTTTTGGCGTCAGGCGGTGTTTCCAGATATTCGACTATCGTGGGTGAGATGCCTCTCGCCGAGAGTAATTCCAAGGTCTGGCGCGACTTGGAACAACGCGGGTTATAGTAGATAGTAATCGTCATGCACAGTCACCTCATTTTCGGTTGGGCAGTATCTTGTAGGTCATGATATCCGACTATTCTAACGGTAAACGCGGTGCAGGTCGGTGGACCGAGGATCACACTCTCCTTATCTCTGCTGATTCGGTACCTACCCGCGACAGGCGACGAGTTCAGGGTCGAATCACGCCCGCACTAAGGGCCGCTGTTGCCGTCGCACCAGGCAGAGATCGCAATCGAGCAAGCTGTCGATGATGGGATCCCGGTGGTAAAGGAATTTCCGGGTCCCGGCGTATCGCGCTAATGCACATAATCGCAAAGCACTACCGCGTCTTCGGCCGTGTGCAGGGTGTGTTCTATCGTAGTTCGGCTCGTGGTGAAGCACTGGATCTCGGCCTCATCGGTTGGGTCCGTAACTTGGCCGATGGCAGCGTCGAGGCCTACGCTTGCGGCAAAGCCGAGTCCCTGAGGCAATTCGAAGCCTGGTTAGCAACCGGCCCATGCCATGCAGAGGTTAGGGAAGTCGTTGTCAGCGCCGCTGCCGTGGAAGTTTTGTCCGATTTCGAGGTGCGTTAGCCCGGCGTGATTACAGGGTGGTTGCTGCCAGCTTGTCCTGGATGAAACCCATCACCTCCTCGATCGGAATATCTTCGGATCCAGCGTCCGTGCGACCCTTGTATTCGAGCGTGCCAGCGTCGATCCCGCGATCGCTCAAGACCAGCCGGTGCGGTATCCCGATCAACTCGAGATCCGCAAACATGACACCAGGACGGTCCTTGCCGTCGCAGAGCAGGACGTCGATGCCGGCCGTGACAAAGCGCTCGTACAGCGATTCGGCCAAGGCCTTCACGCGTGTCGATTTATGCGCATTGACCGGCGCAATCGCAACGTGAAACGGCGCAATCGCCGGAGGCCAGATGATGCCGTTATCGTCGTGATTCTGCTCGATCGCGGCGGCGACGATCCGTGATACCCCGATCCCATAGCAGCCCATCGTCATGGTGACGGCCCGACCGTTTTCATCGAGAACGGTCGCCTTCATCGCTTCGCTGTATTTGGTTCCGAGCTGAAAGATATGTCCGACTTCGATCCCCCGTTTGACGTCGATCTCGCCGCCCCCGTCCGGTGCTGGATCCCCGGAGACGATATTACGGATATCGACGCTCTCGGGCTCGGGCAGGTCGCGCGACCAATTGACTCCGCACAGATGTTGGCCCTCGTTATTGGCGCCGCACACGAAATCGGCCAGGGCGGCGGCGGCGTGGTCGACAAATGTCTGGACTGAGAGCCCGACCGGCCCCAGCGATCCCGGTGGGCAACCGGCCGCGGCCTCAATATCGTGCGCTTGGGCGAAACGCACGGGGACGGCGATACCCGGTAGACTTTGTGCCTTGATAACGTTCAAGTCATGATCGCCGCGCAGCACGAGGGCGACGATGCCGGCGTTGCTGCCTTCGACCATCAGCGTTTTCACGCACCGATCGGGCGTCGTGCCGAGAAATTCGCTGACTGCTTCGATCGAATGCTGATCGGGGGTATCTACCGATCGCATATCAGTGCCGGGTGGGGCGCGCGGGCCGTCAGGCTTTGCGCATCCCACCATTTCCACATTGGCGGCGAAGGTCCCATCGCGGCTGAATGCAATCAGGTCCTCGCCCGAATCCGCAAGGACATGAAACTCATGCGAGGTCGAGCCGCCGATATTGCCGGTATCTGCGGTGACCGCAAGATAGCCGAGGCCGATACGATCGAATATCCGGCTATAGGTCGCATACATCACCTCGTAGGTTTCGGTGAGCGAGGCCTGATCGATATGGAAGGAGTAGGCATCTTTCATCAGAAATTCCCGGGCGCGCATGATGCCGAACCGGGGCCTGATCTCATCACGGAATTTCGTTTGGATCTGATAGAAGTTCGCCGGCAGCTGCTTGTAGCTGCGGATTTCCCGGCGGATCAAGTCCGTGATGATCTCTTCGTGCGTCGGGCCCAGGCAAAAACGTCGATCGTGGCGGTCTTCGAACCTCAACAGTTCCGGACCATAGGCGTCCCAGCGGCCCGATTCGATCCACAACTCCGCCGGTTGTACGCCGGGCATCAAGACTTCCTGCGCGCCCGCGCGATTCATCTCTTCGCGCACGATATTTTCTACCCGCCTGAGCACCTTCAAGCCGAGCGGCAGCCAGGTGTAAATACCCGCAGCGAGTTGGCGTACCATGCCGGCTCGGACCATCAGTTGGTGACTGATGATTTCGGTATCGGCGGGCGATTCCCTCAAGGTCGGCAGCAACAATTTGGATAATCTCATGGGCTGTTTTTTCCTGCTTTGCGGTCGTGTTCGGCTCCATTCCTACCGCCCGCCAGCGTGAGCGTGGGGCCGCCCGATTGCCGGGCGTTCAATATCGTACCAACACGACGGTGTAACCGGTGGAAAAATTCGCGTTCGCATTCTCGTTAGATAGCACTGATTGTGCAACTCATGAGCATGATCCGGCTTCAACTCCATCGCTTGACCTGTTCTTTGAATCCCAGTAATTTGGCCTGTTCCCAGTGGGTTGGAGTTGGCGTGCCGCGTGCTCCGGTAGTTCAACCTCGGCATCGTGGTGGGTGTCCGCAAAGAGTCTTATGCGAAATTAGGAAGGGTCAAGGTGAGCGAAAAACTGAGGGGTGCGGAGATATTGTGCCGCGCGCTGGTAGACGAAGGTGTGGAATTTATTTTCGGCTATCCGGGCGGCGCCGTGCTCCACATCTATGATGAGCTGTTCAAACAGGACCAACTCAAACACATCCTCGTACGTCACGAGCAAGGCGCGACGCACGCCGCGGACGGATATGCGCGAGCCACCGGCAAAGTCGGCGTAGTGCTCGTTACCTCGGGCCCCGGGGCGACGAACTCGGTGACGGGGATCGCGACTGCTTACATGGATTCGATTCCGATGGTTGTCCTTACCGGTCAGGTATCGACCCACCTCATTGGTAACGACGCCTTCCAGGAGGTTGATTGTATCGGTATCACGCGGCCGTGCGTGAAGCACAATTTCCTCGTGGCGAGGGTGGAAGACCTCGCCGTCACGATCAAGAAGGCGTTCTATGTAGCTGCCACCGGACGGCCCGGTCCCGTTGTGGTCGACATTCCCAAGGACGTCACCGCGAACGCAACCGGGTATGATTATCCAAAAGCGGTTGACATACGCTCTTATAAACCGACGACGAAGGGCCATCCGGGACAGATCAAGAAGGCCATGCGGCTGATCGGCAAAGCCCGCAAGCCGATGATTTACGCCGGAGGCGGGGTCATACTCGATGATGCAGCCAAGGAACTGACCGAGTTTACCCGCCTGTTGGGCTTTCCGATCACCAATACCCTGATGGGCCTTGGCGCCTACCCCGGAACGGATCCGCAGTTCATCGGCATGCTCGGTATGCACGGGACCTATGAGGCCAATATGGCCATGCATCACTGCGATGTGCTGATTGCCATCGGCGCCCGCTTCGATGACCGGGTGACCGGCGATTTGGCGCAATTCTGCCCGGAGGCGAAAATCATTCATATCGACATCGATCCCGCGTCTATCTCCAAGAATGTTCCCGTCGATGTCCCTATCGTGGGCAGCGTTCGCAATGTGCTCGGCGAATTGAATCGCCTGCTGCGCGATGGTGATACCAAGACGATTGACCGCAAAAGTGATCCGTGGTGGCGGCAAATTGGCGAATGGCAGCGGCTAGACTGCCTCAAATTCGATCGCGCCAGCGATTTGATCAAGCCGCAAGCGGTGGTTGAAGCGCTTTATGAGGTTACCAAGGGTGATGCCTTTATCACCTCCGATGTGGGGCAACACCAGATGTGGGCCGCGCAGTACTACAAGTTTGATCAGCCGCGTCGGTGGATCAACTCCGGCGGCCTCGGCACCATGGGGTTCGGGCTGCCGGCGGCCATGGGCGTACAGTTAGCACACCCAAACAGCACCGTGGCGTGCATCACCGGGGAAGCGAGTCTGGTGATGTGCATCCAGGAATTATCGACGTGTCTGCAATATGACCTGCCGATCAAGGTGATCAGCCTCAATAATCGGTACATGGGCATGGTCCGCCAGTGGCAGGAGTTTTTTTACGACCGGCGCTATTCGCACTCCTACATGGATGCGCTACCGGATTTCGTCAAACTGGCGGAGAGTTTCGGTCATGTCGGTATGCGGATCGAAGAACCCAAAGATGTGGGTCCGGCGTTGAAAGAAGCATTCGCGATGGAAGATCGGCTTGTGTTGATGGACTTCGTGACTGACCAGACCGAAAATGTGTACCCAATGATAGCCGCTGGCAAGGGACAGCATGAAATGCACCTTGCCTCCGATGATCGCGAACTCGCATGAGCGTGCGCCATACCATCTCGATCCTGCTCGAAAATGAAGCCGGTGCGCTGTCGCGGGTAGCGGGTTTGTTTTCCGCGCGCGCCTATAACATCGAGTCGCTAACGGTCGCACCTACGGAAGATCCAACGGTATCGCGCTTAACGCTCGTCACCAGCGGTTCAGCGGAAATCATCGAACAGATCACGAAGCAGCTGAATAAGCTGGTGGACGTGATCCGCAATGTAGCCAGAGGCTTCTTTGTTGTTGGTGATCAGGTCTACGACCAGGCCGGATTGGATCAATGGCTTTCGCGAGGCGTCGAGACTGTTCGCCGACCCCATCTCGATGGAGACGTTGAAGCTTTTACTCCGCTGTCCCCTCGCGAGATGGAGATCCTGCAATATGTCACACGTGGACTCAGCAACAAGGAAATTG
>DAOWDI010000211.1 GCA_030639105.1 Gammaproteobacteria bacterium
CGCCGCGCGGCGCGCCGCACCCGAGCGGAGCGATGGTCGGGTCACGTGGCGCCAGACAACCCCGATCGCGGCGATCGCCCTAACGATGCTCGCAGCCCTGATAATCGACTGCCAGGTTCCGCTCGGTTTCGCGGGGGGCATATCGTATATCCCGGGTGTCGCATTCACGCTCTGGATCGCCGGGCCGAAGGCCACTCTCATTGCGGCATCGATCGGCACCTTGTTGACATTCGTCGGGTGGTACTCATCGCCCAGCGGCGGTGTAGCGGAGATTGTCACCGCCAATCGGCTGCTCGCCATTGGCGCGATCTGGTTTACAGCCGGTATCGTTCTATCCCAGAAGCGGGCCGTTGGGGCGATCCGTGCGCTGCTTACCGAGCTCGAGGAACGGGTGACAGAGCGTACCGCCGAACTCCAAACTACCAACGAGGAGCTTGAGACGACTAAGCGGCGTATGGAGAACCTGTTGGACAACAGCCCCTCGATTCTCTATTCAACCGATGTGAAAGCCGGGAATTTGTGTACGTACGTGAGTGGGAATATCTGGCGGATCCTGGGGTATCAGCCTGGGCAGATGCTGAATGAGCCGCATTTCTGGCACCAACATCTGCACCCGGAGGACAGGTCTACCGCCGAGAAGGAGGTCGCCGAGGCGCTAGAGCACGGGGGAGCTCGCATCGAATATCGGTTCATGGACGCCGCCGGAGACTTCCGCTGGATCTCCGATTCTTTCATTGTGCAGTACGATGCGAACCAGCGGCCGGTCGAACTCGTAGGCGCCTGGACCGACATCACCAAGCGCCGGGCGACTGAGGACGAGCGCACGTCGATGGCCCGCGCCGTCGAACAAAGCCCGGTGTCGGTCATCATCACCGACTGCCGGGGTGACATCGAGTATGTCAACCCCAGGTTTACCGAGCAGAGCGGCTATGTGGCTGAGGAGGTCATCGGCAAGAACCCATGTGTCTTGCAATCGGGCAAGACCCCGGACGCAGTCTACAAGCAGCTGTGGGAAACCATCGACGCCGGGCGCGTATGGCGCGGCGAAATCTGTAACAAGACCAAGAGCGGGAAGCTTATTTGGGTGGCGTCATCGATTTCACCCCTCAAGAACGCGGCAGGCGAAGTGACGCACTTTATCAGCGTCACCGAGGACATTACCGAACGCAAGCAGATATCGTCCGCGTTGCGGGAAAGCGAGCAGAAACTCAAGAGCATCACGAATGCCATCCCGGGGGCGGTATTCCAATTCTTGAGCAGCAAGGATGGTGAATACGCATTAGCCTTCGCAAGCGAGGGTATGAACCAATTGTTAGAAGTGAAATTATCTGAAACCGTCGACATCTTCGACCAATTTCAGGGCTTCGTCGTACCCGAAGATACCCCGGCCATGCAAGCGAGTATCGCTGCTGTCATCCGGGATCCTACGACATGGTCGCATCAGTTTCGTATCAAGACACCGGATGGCAAGATCAAATGGCTCAGCGGCAAAGCGACTCCCGAACCGCGGAAAGAAGATGGCAGCATCGTGTTCAACGGCCTTCTACTCGACATCACCGAGCGCAAGGAAGCGGCGGCGAAGCTCGAGGAATTAAATCGGGATCTACTGGGCCTCGCGCGCGAGGCGGGTCTGGCGGAGATGGCGAGTGGGGTGCTGCACAACGTTGGCAACCTACTCAACAGCCTAAACGTCTCGGTTACCGAGGCCACCGACAAGATTACCAGTCTCAACAGCTCCGGTCTCGGCAAGGCCGCCGGGTTGCTAGCCGCGCACGGTGACGGCAAGGATCAACAATTGGCCGATTACCTCGCGGCCCTGGATAGGCGCCTCGGCGCCGAACGCGAGGCGGCACTCGATGAACTGGCGCGGGTCATGGAATTCACGCGGCAGATCAAGAACACCGTGGCGCGCCAGCAGGCCTATGCCACCGCAACGGCGGTCACCGAGCTCGTCTCGCTGCCCGAGGTGTTCGAGGATGCGTTGGCGTGCCTCACCGGGGAAAGCGGGGGGATCGCAATCGTGCACGACTTCGAACCCCTGCCGCGGGTCATAATCGATAAGAACCGGGTGATGCAGATCCTGGTCAATCTGATCCACAACGCACGCCAGGCGCTGGCGCAACAGGGCGGCGTCGATCAGACCTTGACGGTGCGGATCCGGCGCCCCGACGAGAGGCGCATCGTGCTGGAGGTCAGCGACAACGGCGTGGGGATAGCGACCGATATAATGCCGAACCTATTCCGACACGGCTTCACCACCAAGCGCGACGGCCACGGCTTCGGGTTACACGCGAGCGCCAACATGGCCACGGAGATGGGTGGCTCGCTCAACTGCCGCAGCGACGGCTCCGGACAGGGGGCGAGCTTCACGCTCGAGCTGCCGTTCAAGCCGTTAAGCGAAGAGACCCTGACTAAAGCCGAGAACTGTAATGCCGATGAATCAGAAGAGCCCGCGCGGCATTCAGCGTGAATCCACATTCTAAGGAGCAGGCGATCATGCACAGATCCGATCAGCGGAACATCTACCGGCTGCTGCTGGTGGTCGACGACAATCTGGCGATCCACGAGGATATCCGCAAGATCCTCGCGCCGGACCCCGACCAGGCGGCCCTCGAGACCATGGAGGCGGCGCTGTTCGGCGACGCGGCCGCATGAAACGCATCCTGTTCGTCGATGACGAGCCGAACGTGCTCCAGGGCCTGCAAAGAATGCTGCGGCCACTGCGCCGCGAGTGGGATATGGCGTTTGTGGCGGGCGGCAGCGAGGCGTTGCAGACCCTGGAAGGCAATCCGTGCGATATTATCGTCAGCGATATGCGTATGCCGGGTATGGATGGGGTGCTACTCCTCGGCGAAGTCAAGCGGTGCTATCCAGAGTCGATACGTATTGCGCTGTCCGGGCATTCGGAGATGGAAATGCTGTGCGAATGCACGCGGGTTACGCATCAGTACCTGGCCAAACCCTGCGACCCGGAGATGCTGAAGACCACGGTCGATCGCGCCATCGGCTTGCAGGCACTGCTGAGCGACGACAAATTCAGGAAGCTGGTCGCCAACATCGACTCGCTGCCGAGCCTGCCGAAATTGTATACCGAGATCATGGAAGAACTCAGTTCCGAGGATGGCTCGATCGGTCGCGTTGCGGAAATAATCGCCAAAGACGTGGGTATGACCACCAAGGTCCTGCAGGTGGTGAACTCTGCCTTCTTCGGACTAGTGACCCATGTGGCCTCACCCGCGCAGGCGGCGATGATGTTGGGGGTGGACACCATCCGGGGTCTGGTGCTGTCGAGCAAGGTGTTTTCCCAGTTCGAGCAGGACAAGAGTGGTCTCGATCTCGCCGCGGTCCAGCATTTCAGCGAGCGCAGCGGGGCGCTGGCGCGGCGGATCGCCATGGCCGAGGGTCAGCCGACCAAAACCTGCGATCACGCACTTATGGCGGGAATGCTGCAGGACGTCGGCCAGCTAGTCCTGGCCAATCATCTGCCGGGTGAATATGCCGAAGTCGCGCGGGCGGCGTCCGCATCAGACTGGGAAGCCGAACAGGCCATATTCGGTTGCTCGCACATGGAGGTGGGGGCATACCTGCTGGGGATCTGGGGTCTGCCAAATCCCATCGTGGAGGCGGTCGCTCATCACCACTGTCCCGGCCAATCGGTAGGGAACGACTTTTCGCCCTTGACCGCGGTCCACATCGCCAATGTGCTGCTGCGGGACGGTGGTGGCGACAGCGCGGAGACACCGGGCCTGGATCTCGATTATCTACAGCGCCTCGGCCTGCATGAGCGCCTACCCGTCTGGCGGGAGTTGTGCGCCGAGCTGCATCACATGGAAGAACTCACGTAATGAACGCCAAGGTGCTATTTGTCGACGACGAACCCAATGTGCTCCAGGCATACCGGCGGGCGCTGCGCAAACGCGTGGATATGGATACCGCCGAAGGTGGCGAACAGGCGCTGGAGATGATCGCCGATCGAGGCCCTTATGCGGTGATCATCTCGGATATGCGCATGCCTGGTATGAATGGCGTGGAACTCCTTGTCGAAGTGAGGAACCGCGCTCCAGATACAGTACGGATGATGCTGACCGGGAATTCCGATCAGCAGACTGCCGTGGACGCGGTCAATAAAGGTGATATTTTCCGTTTCCTGACCAAACCGTGCGAGCCGCAAATCCTGGCCCACGCGGTGGCCGCCGGCCTGGAGCAGCACCGTCTGATCACCGCTGAGAAGGAACTGCTGCGCCACACCCTGAGCGGCAGTATCCGGGTGCTTGCCGAAGTGCTCTCACTGGTCAATCCCGAGGCCTTCGGGCGCACGGCGCGCCTGCCCAAAACCGTTCGCACGGTGGCCAAGGAGATGGGGTTGCTGGACGAATGGTGGTTGGAACCCCTGGTGCTGCTGTCGCAGATCGGTTGCGTGATCCTGCCGGGCGACATCCTGTCGAAGGTGACCTCGGGGGACGGCCTCACGCCGCAGGAGTCGAAGCTGTTCGATCGGCATCCGCTGGTGGGCGCCGATCTGCTGACCAAGATCCCGCGCATGGGACAGATCGCCGAGGCTGTCCGTTACCAGGACAAGTGCTTCGACGGCACCGGCGTACCGGACGACGATGTCCGTGGCGAGGCGATCCCGCTGGGCGCACGGATCCTGAAAGTAGTGCTGGATCTCGATCAAGGCGAGGTCTCGGGGCTGCCCCGTCCACAAGCGCTGGCGAGACTCAAGCGGCATGCAGAATGGTACGACCCCGACGTCCTTGGCGCCCTCGAGCGAGCGGTTGGCGCCGATGTTCCAATGGACGTGCGCGAGGTTCGCATCAAGGAGCTCACCATTGGCATGATCCTGGCTGCGGACGTCATCACCCAAAACGGGGCGCTGGTCGTGTGTAACGGTCAGGAGGTGACTAGCTCGCTGCACCAGCGGCTGCTGAACTTTGTGGCCAATGGCGGTGTTGTGACCGAGCCGCTCGAAATATTCGCGCCGCCGGCGTCCACGCGGGCCGGTGACGAGCCGGCGCTCGCGCAGGGCGTTGGCTGAGTAAGATCTTTTCCTATCCCGCCTCGCGCACTAGCTGCGCAGCGGAATGATCGGAGATCATCTCGATACTTCGCGGGCGGCCGATGGCATAACCCTGGCCATAGTCAACCCCGATTGTTTGCAGTTTCTTAAGTACCGATTCGCTTTCCACAAACTCCGCTATCGTCTTCTTCCCGGTCGCGGATGACCCAGCGGTCGATATCAACGGACAGATTGTAGCGCTCCGCGGCGGGTAGAAAGCTCCCCGGTGTCACGATATTCCCTTCTTCGTCTTCCAATCGCAGCAGAATTTCGTAGTGAGCGCCGCGGGTTGCGTGGTGCACGAGCGGCAGGATCGGCTGATAATACAGACGCAACCGGTCGTCGTGGATAGCTTGGCTGATCTCGGTCGCCCGATGCATCTCTTTCTTGCGTGCCGCCAGCTGCGTGTCAGTATTATGGAAAATATGTAGGCCATTACGCCCCTGCTGCGACGCCGCATGGCACGCGGCTTCGGCCGCCACCAATACATTAATTGTCGTATTTTCGGTACCAAGCAACGGTACCAATCCCGAACTTACGGTAACCAGGTACCGCTCGTCTTTCCATATGAACCGAAAATCCTTGATGGCCTTGCGCAGCGCGTTGACGATCCGTCTGCCTTTATCGAGCGGACAGTCGTGCATCATGATGCCGAACTCGTCGCCTCCGAGACGTCCCACGACATCGGTGGTTCTTACCTGCTGCTTGAGGAATGTCCCGAATTGTCGCAGCAGGTCGTCGCCGGCGATATGACCACAGGTCTCGTTGATGAGCTTGAAAGCATCGACATCCAGATAACAGAACGTATGCTCCGAAGGTTTTTCGCCCTTCGTTTGCCGGAGACGGTTCAAGTGAGCCAAAAACGCATCCCGGTTCAGCAATCCCGTCACTGTGTCCTGATTGGCGTTTCGTGTGAGGTGCGCCGACAGGGATTGAAGCTCGGTGATATCTTCCGATGACACCAGAATGACGTCTCGACCGTCGATATCCTTGGTGAGATGGGCCGTTTCGCGAACCCACACCGGTTGCCCGGCCTTGTCTACTTTACAACCCTGCCAATGGTGCGGGGTGTCCGGTTCACGAATGCACGCCTCGAAAAACTGTCGCGCAGCGTCCTGATGCTGCGCCGCGATGAGCACCGATACTGATGTGCCGATCAGTTCGTTCACCCTGTAACCGAGCATCTGCGCCGTGCGGTAATTCGCTTCGATGATGGCACCGTCCGTGTCCACCATCGTCAGCATTGAGGGATTGTCATGAAACAGTGCGCGCTGCTGAATGGATCTTATCCGCGACACCTCCCGCTCCAGCGACCACCGGCGGGTCAGCGCATCCGCCATCTGTTTGATTTCGTCGGTCTCGAAGGGCTTTTTCAGTATAAACAGGCGATCCGAGGTCCCGAGGCGCGCGACAATCTCGGGGTGACTGTGGTCCGAATACGCGGAGCAGATCACGATCTGCAGGTCAGGGTCTTCACCCCACAGCCGCTCGATCGTCTCAATACCGCCCCAACCAGGCGGCATCCGAATATCGACAAATGCTAATGCGTAAGGACGGCCTTCGCGCCCAGATCGCTGAACTAGTTCCAGGGCCTCCCGGCCCTGCGCGGCTGAGTCGATCTCGAAGGGCCGCGTCGCCGCGATCGACGGCCAAAATCTTACGGAAATCCTCGTGGATCGCAAGATTGTCATCGACGACGAGCAGTCTCAAATTTGTTTCCCGA
>DAOWDI010000225.1 GCA_030639105.1 Gammaproteobacteria bacterium
GTCGGTGCTGAAGATCGTCGAGCCGGCCTTCCCCAGGAGGTAACCGTGGAGAAACGCGATGGCGATTTCGCGCTCACTACCGCCTACCCGCATGAAATCCTTGCACTGGTAGCTGCTTAGATCCTTGGTTGCGTCGTCGGCCGCCTGTGACGCAACGGGAACGCCTGCGCCGAGCAGTACGGCCATCATCAAAGTGGTAATGCGGTTAGTTAACATCGAGATACTCCTGCATTTCTTCAGGTAATTGAATAAGAACATGTCAGATCATTAATTTTGCTGCTCAACGGCGGCGGCTCATGCAATCGTCGAAGGTGTAATTTGCCGATTGGTTCCTGCGCGCCGCGCGGCCGACTCCGCCTACCAGGGCGCCGATGGCCGCACCTTTCCCAGCGTTTCCGGCAATAGCACCGAATAGCGCTCCGCCCGCCGCGCCACGCGCGGCACCACCAAGGACCGGCTGTTCATTCCGTGCGCGGTCAGCGTATGCCTGGCAATCGGCGGCGGATTGCGCGAAGACATTCGGCATCATGCAGAAACCGATAATAGCGAGTGTGAGCTGGGCGAATGCCCTTAGTGGCCTTAGAATAGTCTGCGGCATCGTCTGCCCCCTTTACGGTTAAATCGAGCGCACGGCGTTGTTCCAGCACGCGCATCGTTCATGAACCATGGGCTTTGCAGTCCTGGAACCCCGCCCTGCATTTGCGCTCCGCGGAGAAATTCCCAACTCATGCGCGGATTCTTCAAAAGATTGTAATCGATCCCATTGGGCCGTGACTAGTCGATACACTTCAACCGACACTGTGCTCAGCACGATTTGTCTACGACCTAAACGAGGTGACGTTGCCATCCTATCGGACAGCCTGTTTTTTCACGGACGCCGACTATCGGTGTTATCTCACGTAGCTGAAGAAATGCCTTGCGCGCTACCGCGTCAGACTCCACGCCTACGTACTGATGACCAACCATGTACACTTATGTGATGACACCCGAAGATTCGACCGGCATATCATCCGTCATGGCCCTGCTCGGAACCCATTACGTGAGGCACGTGAATAAATCCTACGGCCGCAATGGGACGCTGTGGGAAAAGTAAGCCACTATGGCCCCTTTTTTCCTCGTTTCCTCTGCATTCGTTAACGCGTTCTTGCTAAAATAGCGGTATGTGCCGAGAGTCACGGGGATCCAAGCATCGCGCCGATTGGCCCGTCAGGCGGACCACGCTCGCAGCCGAACGCGAAACGCGCCCTGATCCTCTGCCGCCGGATGAAGCCCTTGCCATGATGTGGCAGCTCGCCCTCGACGCCTGGTCCAGTGCCGGACGCACCATTCCGGATTACCCGAGGCGGGCAACGCCCATCCGCAAAGTCCCGATGCGTGCAACGGGCCAGTCCGATTGAACGAAGATTTCCTAGACATACTGCGGGCACTTTCCGACACAGGCGCGCGTTTCCTCGTCGTCGGCGCCCATGCCCTTGCCGGTCACGGATACCCCCGCGCGACCGGCGACCTCGACGTGTGGGTAGCGCTATCCGAAGACAATGCCCGCCGTGTATGGGAAGCGTTGCAGCGCTTCGGCGCGCCGACCGAATCTCTTCAGCTTTCGGCTGACGATTTCCTAGTCCCCGGCACTGTCATTCAGCTTGGGGTACCGCCGCGCCGGATTGATCTACTCACGAGTATTACCGCTGTCGATTTCCCTGCAGCATGGGACGCGCGCATTGAGATCGAAATCGGAAACATGCGGGTGCCGATGCTGGGTCGCGAGCACCTGTTGATAAACAAGCTTGCCGTCGGCCGGCCGCAGGACCTCGCCGACAGCGAATTATTGGGCGTGGCTGATGATGAGAGCGGCAGCCAGGACTAGAGGTTAATCTCGGAGGGTTCTATTCCCCGTCCCTTGGGGCGAAAAATAGATAAACAAATTCCGGTTGAATACCCCGCTTTCGAAAGAAACAAGAAAGTTAAGCGTTAAGCGAGAGGGCTTACCCCGGGGATGTTTATTTGGGCGACGACATGCTGAGTTAATGGGTGGTCTTGCGCATCCGGCACGCTTGTTTTTTTTTATCATCGCCCTGGCGGGCGAGTGTGTGTTGGCGCTCGACTGTGCCGAGCTTTTACCGTCCGAGGCCAGCGTCGAGAGCGCAGGCTATTCCCGGGGCCTTCTATGGCGCATCGAGTCGGGTGGCGGCCAGGTCAGCCACCTGTTTGGAACTGTTCATCTCTCCGACCCACGGGTTACCGATTTGCCGCCAAGCGTCGTCGATGTCTTGATGAGTAGCAGCAGTTTCGGTATGGAAGTCTTACTCGATATCGAAGCGATGCTGCAGATGTCCAGAGCGATGTATTACAGCGGTGGCCAAAGCCTGGAGGAAGATCTTGAACCGATGCTTTTTGAAAGTGCCGTGAAGTTGCTTGAAGGCTACGGTGTAAGCCCGGAAGCAGCGCGAAACCTGAAGCCGTGGGCGGCGTATATGACGTTGTCTTTACCGCCTGGAAAAACCGCCATGCCCCTCGATTTGCTTTTGCTCAAGCTAGCTCGACAAGGTGGCAAGGAGACTTTTGGGTTGGAAAGTATCGACGAGCAGGTCGCGGTATTCGATAGGCTGACGATTTCCGATCAAGCTGAGTTGCTTAGGCAAGCCGTGTGCCACTACAGTTTATTTCAGTCAGAGGTCGAGAAGATGATCGGTCACTATGTGTCTCGCGATCTTAGCGCTATGATGCGGATGTCGCTGCGCTACCGGTCGCCGCCCTACGATCGCTTGCTGAAGGTTTTGCTGTGGCAGCGGAATCGCCGGATGGCACAAAGGATGTTGCCTCATTTGCAAAAGGGTGGCGCGTTCATCGCGATCGGCGCATTGCATCTGCCGGGGATCGGAGGTGTGCTGGATCTGTTACAAGAACAAGGGTACGTCGTCGAATCGATCTACTGAACGCTTGCTAGGTACCGTTTACCACGAATGCCGCCGATTTGTCGGAACGTGGGGCGCTATGATTTCGGGAACCGAAATTGTTTAAGTCAAGATGTTGATCCCGTTTACGAAAATGCATGGACTGGGCAACGATTTCGTGTTGTTGGACGAACGCGCTTCGTCTTTCCGGCTGAGCCCGGCACAACTGGCTCGGCTCGCCGATCGCCGTTACGGGGTCGGCTGTGATCAGGTTTTGGTCTTGGAACCTTCGTCGCTGCCGCACACCGAGGCTCGCTATCGTGTATTCAATGCCGATGGCAGCAGCGCTGAGCATTGCGGTAACGGCATCCGTTGCGTCGCGCGTTATTTGCGCGATGCCGGTGATATCAGCGGCGATAGTCTCTTGTTGGAAATAGATAGTGGTGCCTGCGAACTCGCGTTTGAAGCCGATGATTCGGTTCGGGTCGACATGGGACGGCCGTCGTTTGCCCCGGATGAGATACCGATCGCAGCCGATGAGCAGCAGGAGCGGTATGAACTGACGGTAGCCGGCAGTAATTATGAGTTTGGTTGCGTGTCCATGGGTAACCCACACGCGATTATAGTGGTCGACGATGTCATGAGCGTCGATGTTTCGCGGATCGGGTCGGCGTGTCAGACGCACCGATTTTTCCCTGCAAAGATCAACGTTGGATTCATGCAGGTTATCGACCGAAGCCGGGTGAAATTGCGCGTCTACGAACGAGGCGTAGGGGAGACGCTAGCCTGCGGAACCGGCGCCTGCGCGGCAATGGCCATCGGGCGCTTGTGGCGACGGCTCGATGGTGCGGTCGATATCGCACTGCCGGGCGGAGTCCTGCGCATTGAATGGCCGGGAACGCGGGAGGACTCAATAATGATGACAGGACCCGCGGAGCACGTTTTCGAAGGTATAATGGAGTTATGAATCCGCGATCCAACGACAGCATAACTGATGCAGTGGCACTGCCTACGGCAGCGGTGGTCGGTGAGTATTTGAGAGCACATCCGGATTTTTTCAATAGCTATCCTGATGTTCTTCGCGCTATTGAGATAACCCATTGTAGTGGCGACGCCATTTCTCTTCTGGAACGCCAGGTGGCGGCATTGCGAGAAGATAACGAACGCCAGAAAGCCCGATTCGACGAACTCGTTGCCCTCGCGAAAACAAATGAAGACCTCATAAAGCGTATCCACCAGCTCGCGCTTACCCTGATGGAAGCGGCTGGACCCGAGGCGATATTCGCGACGCTAACCGATACGCTCGCCAGAGAATTCAATGCCGACAGCGTACGTACCCTGATTTTCGCCAACCCATCGGTCATCGATTCGTCTCGGGTACCGGAATTCATTGGTGAAGATTGTGTGGAGCGGGAGGTGTTTGCCGAGTTAATAAAAAGCAGTTCACCGCAATGCGGACAGCTTACTGATAGTCAGAAGCAGTCGTTGTTTGAGGCTGGTGCGCACGGGGGGTCAGCAGCATTGTTGCCGCTTTGTGGGAAGTCCTGGGACGGGCTTGTGGTTGTCGCGAGCGATGACAAAGCAAGGTTCGACGCAAATATGGGAACCGAGTTCCTGGCCTATCTGGGGGATATCGTCTCACTGATCGTGGATCCGTGGGTCGCGCGGAGCACCTCGAGTTGACGCAGGCGACGCAGCAGGATTTTTACAATGATATTGATGCGTTTCTCGTCACCCTGTCAGGCTATTCCCCGAATACTAAAGCAGCATACCGACGAGACCTGATCCAGTTCCTCGATTATCTCGGTAAGCAAGATACGCCCGGATGGCGATCAATCGATAACCAAATGATCCGTGGTTTCGTCGCCGCCGGGCATCGTGCCGGAAGGAGCAGCCCAACGCTCGCCCGTAGGTTGTCTTCGCTACGTGCATTGTTCGCCTATTTGATCGAACGTCACCTGATGGATGTGGATCCTGTGCAAGACGTACGTGCACCAAAACAGATGCGAAAACTACCGGCCGTCTTGGATGTAGATCAAACCGGGAAGCTCTTGGCCGCCAAGCCTGGGGGGTTTCTTGGTCTGCGCGATCTGGCGATGTGGGAGTTGATGTATTCGAGTGGGTTGCGGGTCTCGGAGTTGGTGAATCTGGACGCCGGGGATCTCGAAAGGGACGATGGTGAGGTGCGCGTGCCAGGAAAAATAAGTAAGGAACGGATCATACCGGTAGGCCGCATTGCTCTCGAAGCGCTCACGCGATGGATGCAACA
>DAOWDI010000247.1 GCA_030639105.1 Gammaproteobacteria bacterium
AATCCAATCGGCTCAACAATATCGCCGCTTCGAGGATAGCGGCTTGCGCGCGATTGAACCCCTTAAACGGGGCATGCATCCGTTCGACTTCGGTCGAGCAATAGAACGCGGGGCGCATATCGTCCTCGTCGCAATCCACGACAGACAGTTCCCGGTGCGCCAGCGCGTTGGCCAGGCGCCATCCGCTTATCGCCTCAGCCGCAATCGCCGGCCAATCCCGGCGTCCGGTCAGGCAACCCGCGATGATCGAAACATCATCGGTGAAGTTAAGCACCGCCGTCCGCTCGCGCCGCAGATTACCGAGCGTGATCGAAGGGACAAACGGCGCGACCACGACCTTGTCGCCATCCAGCCGATACCCCATCGGCGAAAAGTGCGGGGATCCGTCCAGGTTCCGCGTCGATATCACCACTTCGTAGATCACCGGCTATTGCTCATCTGGTCGAGGTATTCTCACTGGGCTGTTGGTCCAATACCCCAAGGGCGATCTCCATCGCTTGACGGTTT
Source organism: Gammaproteobacteria bacterium (assembly GCA_030639105.1). Taxonomy (GTDB): domain Bacteria; phylum Pseudomonadota; class Gammaproteobacteria; genus UBA11873. Next base: position 508 of record DAOWDI010000247.1, read on the forward strand.
TCGCGTACATCATGGACGCGAAATAATTTTACGCCCGCCTGAACGCCAATCACGGTCGTTGCGCAAGTCGCGCCAACGAGTTGCTTGGCAAGCGTTTCTTTACAGATTGCACCCATAAAGCGCTTACGGCTGGCCCCAAGCATCACCGGATGACCGATCGCAACGAACGCCCGCAAACGCCGCATGATCTCAAGGTTATGGCGCTTGGTCTTGCCAAAGCCGATACCCGGATCGATGATGATATTGCTCGGTGAGACGCCCGCGGCAACGGCCCTTTGCGCACGTTCGGCAAGGAACTCGCTGATTTCACCAATGACATCGACATAAGCCGGCTCGTGCTGCATCGATTGAGGCGACCCTTGCATGTGCATCAATACGATGGGAACCGCGTGCGCGGCGGCGAGTGTAAGCATCTCGGCACTTTCTCCACCGGAAATATCGTTGATCATGCCGGCGCCCGCGGCGATAGCACGATCGGCGACCTCCACCTCGCGTGCATCGATACTCAAGCAAACGTTCCCGCCGAGGACGGCGCGCAGCTCCGTGATCACGGGGATCACGCGCGCGAGTTGCTCTTGTGGCGCGATGGGATCGGCACCTGGACGCGTGGATTCGCCGCCGATATCGATGATCGCGGCACCGTCTTCGACCATTTGGCAGGCGTGGACGACGGCGGCATCTAACGGCAGAAAGCACCCGCCGTCGGAGAAACTATCCGGCGTGACGTTCAGGATCCCCATGAGAAGAGGCCGGCCTTGGAATTGGAGTGGCTTCACGAGATCCGGCATTAGGATGATGAACCCGTACTCAGCGCCTTATGCGCCGGCGACCAATGTGGCCATTTCATCCGCCGCATCGAGCAGCGCATCAGTCATTGCCATCTCTCCGGAGAGATGGCCCGCGGTGCGCAGGATCCGTAATGCCGACCCCGGGATCGCTCGATGGAGCGCCCATGCTGCATCCGCGGGGCAGGTCAAATCACGCTGGCCGTGGATGATCGTTACCGGCACACCAGGGAGTCGATGTACCTCTTCGAGAAGCTGATCCTCGCCCATGAAGTATCGATTCCGGGCGTAATGAAATTCGATACGTGTCTTCGCCATGATGCTCGACAGCGGCTCTTCGCCCTCGGCGCCGGGCTTATCAATGGCATAGGTAACAACTTCTTCGGACCACCGTGCCCAGGCCCGTGCCACGCGCTCAGCGGCATCGGCATCATCCCCAAATACGGTGTTGTGCAGATACTGAATCATATCCGGCTGATCGCCGACGACCTGCCTGAAGTCGCTCCACGCCCGCGGCAGCATCCGGTTCGCGCCTTCACAAAAGAACCAATCGACATCGCGGCGGCGGGCAAGAAAGCTCGCGCGTAAGATCAATCCGAGGACGCGTGATGGATACATCTCGGCGTAGTACAGGGCCAGCGCGGCGCCCCAAGAACCGCCGAATAACAACCATTGCTCGATACCGAGGTGCCGGCGGATGAACTCGAGGTCGGCAGCCAGGTGCGGGGTCGAATTCGCATCAACGGCGCCAAATGGCATTGACCTGCCCGATCCCCGTTGATCGACGAGAACGCTGCGGTATTTTTCCGGTGCGAAAAACTGGCGGTGGCTGGGTTTACATCCCGATCCGGGGCCGCCGTGCAGAAAGACGACCGGGATCCCACGGGCACTCCCGCCCTCCTCGATGTAGACCTTATGCCCGTCGCCAACCTCGACATGTTCGGCGCGGCGCGGTTTGGTCGGCGGATAAAGGGAGCGTATCGGCAAATTTGTTTCCTAAGCGAGCGCCGTTTGGGCAATGGTTATGACGGGTCTTCGGGCTATATCTCTTCCAGGATCGCTTGCCGGCGCTCCTGAAATTCGTCATCCGTGATCAGTTGCTTGTCCTTGAGCTCTTGCAAGGTTGCGAGACGTTGTTCAAGGTCTTGGGGCCGTACGCCGGCTGATTTGATGTTGTTCAATTCCTTCCTCAGGCGGGCCATCTCTTCGCGCATTTGACGGCGCTCGAGGGTGAGTCTAGAGGCTTCGCGTTTTATCTTCGCTTCGCGCTTCTTTTCCTCCTCGGGGATCAGCGAATCGCGGTAAGCGGCAACGGCGGCCGGTATATCTATCCGCACCCAATCCGGCCGTTCGCGGCCACGTTCGGCATTCAGCGTCACCCCGGGCGTCGTGACGATGCGCCCCGGCATCTTGGCGGCGTTATCGCGGTCCCCGTGATCGAAGCGCAGGTCCGCGTAATTATTGAGTATACCGGCCGCACCCTCCGCCTGACGGATGCCGCGATCTTTCTTGACCTGATAAGACCCGATGATGACGTTCAACTTATCCTCGGCATAAAATATACGCCCCGCCGTCCAATATCTTTCCTTGACGATATCGAGTGCAACATTGCCATAGCCGCGGATATTGAAAACGGCATCCTCGTCCGGCTCCGCCTGCGCCAGCGCCTCGACCACATACCGGACCATCGTCGAGACCTGACCGGTACTCAGTACAGGCACCGCCTCTTCGTTGCGAAAGAACCCGCCTTCGACCCAAAGTTCGAGCGCGCTGAGCGCATCGCGCACCTCGCCAACATCCAGAACGACCGGGTGTTGATTCTTCGCCATGCCTGGCGTTTTGTCATCGGTGCTTGGCGACAACGCAACATGCTGTTCTTGTAATTTCCAGATATAGCGATTGATCGTCGTATCTTTGAAAATGTCCGGGATAAGGTCTAGCGCGTGCGCATGAGTCGCCATAACGCCGATGGCCAGCAGCAGCAGTCCGGCGCCAAGAACTTTCTTACCATCAGCAAAAGGATCTAAGCACATCTTTCATGTTCCGCCACGAATGATAGGGAAATTATATAAAAATTGATGGCGGGAAAATACCGCGCGGATAGATTGGACCCATCCGCTTCTCGAGAGTGCCGCGCCCGGACCGGATCACGGCCCCTTAACCGGCGCCACGGCAGGCGACGAGATCCCGAAGCGAGCGCGCTCCTCGCCCAATACCGCGGAGAAATCTTCCAGGTGCGCTCTATAGTGCCGCCACCTGGCGAGTGATGAGGTATAAATGGGCTGGCGAACCTGCCAGTTACTGGCGGTCTTGACGTCGCGCGCCATGGTATGAAAATTCAGGCAATTCTGATCCCAGTCCAAACCAATAAAATCGATCAATCCACGTGCCGTCTCTTCGGTATTGCCGATCAGATCCGCATAGTCGATCTGGATCATGCCTTTAGGTACGACGCTGAACCAATGCTCGACAAGCCGTTCCTGCTGAACGAAACAATGCGCGATATCCGCCAGCGACCAGGCATACTCGTGCCGCCCGCTGAAATACTGAAAATAGATCGACAGCGCGACATCGCGTGCATCGCGGCGGCAGACAATGATCCGCGCATCCGTAAACAGGCATCGAAACAGGCCGATATGGAAATAATTCCCTGGGAGCTTGTCCGTTACCCTGAGCG
>DAOWDI010000191.1 GCA_030639105.1 Gammaproteobacteria bacterium
GTACCTTTTACCTTGCGGCCATCCGGTGCGTTGCCGCCCCGGGATTCGGGATCGTAAGTACAATAAACCGCGGTGATTTCTCCAGTGTCTGGATCGTGCAGCACGCGCCGGCAGGTAACGAGGTAGGCGTAGCGTAGCCGAACTTCACGGCCGGGGGCCAGGCGGAAAAACTTCTTTGGCGGTTCTTCCATAAAGTCATCCCGCTCGATATACAGTTCCCGCGTAAAATTTACTTTCCTGACGCCGAAACTATCATTTTTTGGATGATTGATTGCGTCGAGTTCGTCGATTTCCACGGTCGGATAATTCTCTACGATCAACTTCAACGGGTTGATGACCGCCATCGCGCGCCGCGCGCGGCTATCGAGGTGTTCGCGCACGCAGTTTTCGAGTACGCCGACATCAATCGTGGTTTGTTTTTTGGTTACGCCGACGCGATCGCAGAAATCACGAATCGCTCCCGATGGGTAGCCCCGTCTACGCATGCCTTTGAGGGTCGGCAGCCTCGGGTCGTCCCAGCCCGAGACGTGTCCTTCATTCACTAGCGAACTCAACTTTCGCTTGCTCGTGATCGTGTAATTGACTTCCAGGCGCGCAAATTCGATTTGTTGCGGGTGACAGGATACGGGTAGTTGATCGAGAACCCAGTCATACAGCGGACGATGGTCTTCGAATTCTAAGGTACACAACGAGTGTGTGATCCCCTCGAGCGCATCAGAGATACAGTGGGTGTAGTCGTACATAGGATAGATTTTCCACTGATCACCGGTACGATGGTGGGCAGCCTTACGGATCCGATAGAGCGTCGGATCGCGCATGTTGATATTCGGGGAGGCCATATCGATTTTCGCACGTAACACGTGTTCACCTTCATTGAACTCGCCGGCTGCCATGCGGCGAAAAAGGTCAATATTTTCTTCGACTGTACGGTCCCGATAAGGGCTTTCGCGCCCTGGTTCGGTCAGCGTTCCGCGGTATTCGCGTATTTTGTCCGCCGACATGCTGTCGACATAGGCCTTGCCCTGCTCAAGTAGATCGATGGCATAGTCATAGAGTTGTCGAAAGTAATCTGACGCATGACAGAGACTCTCATTCCAGTCAAAACCGAGCCAGCGCACATCTTCCTCAATGGCCTTTTGAAACTCCGCACTTTCCTTTTCCGGGTTGGTGTCGTCGAAACGTAGATTGCAGGTGCCGCCAAAATCCAACGCAATACCAAAATTCAAGCAGATGGATTTCGCATGCCCGATGTGCAGGTGCCCATTAGGTTCGGGGGGGAAACGGGTTTTAACGGTTCGATCCAGTCGATTCTCGCGCAGATCAGCTTCGATAATCGAGCGAATAAAGTTTGTTGGCGTTGGTGTCGATTCTTTTTCCATGAACAAAATATAGTCGGGGTCGATCGTTGATCAGTCGGATTGGCGCTTCCCGCGGCGGATTCTACCGCGTTAGGTACAGTGTTGCATTACTTAACTATCTGACCTTAAACAAAATATGGTACACCTCAGCGGTTTGAGTTGAATTAAATGTTACAATCAAATGTTCCGCGTGACGGGTCCGCGGGAAGGTAGATATCCGCCCTCACGCATGGCCGAAACAGGAAGTCTGTATGCATAAATGGTGGGAAAAGAAGCTTGGCTGGGGGTAAGTTAGGAAATTGAGCCTGATAAACGAATGAACGCAGATTCTGCCCAAGGTAGATCGGGCGGCGGCGCGGAACGCCGCCGTTACGTGCGTCAGCCGATAAAACTCGATGCACTGGTAGCGATTGATGGGCGCCCGCCGATACCGTGTACCGTTCGAGATTTCTGTGTCGCCGGGATATTCGTCGCCATACCGCCCCAGCAGCTTCGATTGGTCAAGGCGCATACGTCCGCGACACTCTTTTTCGCGCTCGTCGTGAACGGCGCACAAAAAGATTTTGAACTGACGCTGACCGTTTTCCGGATAGTTGGGGGCGGGTTCGGATGCGGTTTCGAAAATTCTGACCCCGAGACTATTTCTTTGCTGCAGAATCTGGCGATGAGCCTGAACGCACAATCCGTGCCGGAAACACCGGAAGATCTGTCGCGAACCCAGAGTAGATTCTCTCCACATTTTGCCGAACTGAAGGAGTCACTCTCGAAAATTGTTTCCAAGTCGGCGGAACAGGCGTGTTCGGATTTCCTGCGCATGGTTGACAATGCACTGTTTCTGGCGGCGCGCGATGCAGGCAATAACGTGGAGGAAACCCATTATCTGGACGGGAAAAATGAGATGCGTAGTCGCGCGGAACAACTCAGTGAGGAGGTCCCGGAACTACTCCGCAAAGGCATCTCGATTATAAACAGTCCGCTTAGCAACTTCGAGTCGGCGGACGAGTCCTCTTCGTTGTCAGAGCTGTCGCTTATCGACAAAGATGAATTCGAGGAATTCCTGAGTGTCTCCCAGCTGGTTTCCGAACTCGAACCTCGTTTCAAAGAAGCATTATATAACCTTGAGCAGCGATTTTCGGTCCTCGCCAATCGTGAAGTCGATGAACGCACTAATCCAATCGGTCCAGCGGTGGTTTGCGGTGCTTTTGCTGACGGACTCAAGGATCTGGAAGCTGATCGGGTCGCCATTAACGTGGTCTATCGGACCTTGCGCAAAGTGCTCGAGCCGAATCTCGAGCGGTTATACGAAAGGATTAATGAACTACTCGTTGAGTTTGGGATCTTACCGGTCGTCCAAAAGAAAAAGTCGAAATTTAAACGCTCGCCGGGCTCGGATAAGAACGAACCCACGGCTGTTGAAATGCTCGAAGCCACCCAAGGAGGTGACACCGTCCCGCCGGTCCCGGGTGCGCAAATGCCACAGCAGTTCCCCTCGAGTGGGCAGTATCCAGCGCAGCCGCAAGGCGTAGGGCAGCGATTATTTGTGCAGGCCGCGCCGCCACCGCGGGTTTCGCCCGTGGCCGCTGGCGTGCCCGGTGCATTTGGTCAGGCGCAGGCGGGCGTTCAAGCTGGTGGATTTGATGTGATCAACCCTGCGGCGGTGGCACCACAAACCAATGCCGGGGCTTATCCGCAACAGGGCGTGCCACTGGCACAAGGCCATGGTGGACAGGTCGCGCAACCGGTCGCGGGGATGGTGGGCCAAGCGCCGCCGGTGACAATGATGCCCGGTCAGGTTCCGTCGGGCGTGCCGATGCCGGGCGCGGTACAAGGCGGTGCCGTGCCGCCGGCAGGGATGGACATGGAAGTCACTTTCAGCGGCTTCGGCACTGGCCCGGCGATCCACGTACCGCCATCACTGCAGCAGGCCTATTCGGCAGCTCAAACCCAGATGGCCCTGCGTCGCGAACTTCTGCCTGGTGCACCGAGCGAAGCGGCAACACCGAATTTGGGCGACCAGACCTATGCTACCGCTCAGGTCATCGACGGTTTAACCCATTTGCAACAGTCGTTGGCCAGTACGCTCAAGCCTCAATTGCTCGACGTTCAAGGCATCAAGGAGCGGATCGTCGATGCCATAACGCACTCTGGCGGTGACGCCGGAGCGATCGGCCAGAACGAAAGCGACATCATCGAAGTCATTGCCAATTTGTTCGAGGTTCTGCTCGAAGATGCGCTACTGACCGATAGTGCGAAATCACATTTGACCAGGTTGCAGGCGCCGGTCCATAAGACGGCATTGATGGACCAGGCGTTTTTTGAGTCGACGGACCATCCGCTTCGTCAGCTGCTGAACAGAGTTTCGATGTTGCGCGACAGTAAGACGGAGGAAGGCAACGCCGTCAACACTCAGGTCTCTAACCTTATCGGCCAGCTGAATTCGGATTTTCATCAGAAGATGGATGTACTGCAGCCGATCCTGACGGAGCTTGACCGGATCCTGCGTAAGCAGCGTGATGCATATGACAAAAATGTTGCCAGCGTCGTCA
>DAOWDI010000033.1 GCA_030639105.1 Gammaproteobacteria bacterium
CGCCCTGGGAATCGGTCCCGGTCGTGATGGCATTGACCGAATACAGCTGCAAGTGAACGCCGCTGTCGACAATCATTTCGATCGCCTTATAGGCGGCATCGACCGGGCCATCGCCGTTCGATGTGGCTGTTTTTTCCTCTCCATCGATAGCGAGAGTAATCGCTGCGAGGGGTGTTTCGCCTGTCTCCGAATGCACCCGGGAAGACACCAGTTTCAAGCGCTCGTTGGCGGTCGCAAGCTCCGTTTCGGTAACCAGCGCCAGGATATCTTCGTCATATATCTGTGATTTGCGATCCGCAAGCTCCTTAAATCGCTTGAACGCATCATTGAGGTCTTCTTCGCGGTCGAACTCGATGCCGAGTTCCTTCAGCCGCGTACGAAACGCGTTGCGCCCGGAAAGCTTGCCGAGCACGATCCGGTTGGTATGCCAGCCGACATCCTGGGCGCGCATGATTTCGTAGGTCTCTCGATGCTTGAGGACACCATCCTGGTGGATACCGGACTCATGGGCGAACGCATTCGCGCCGACAACTGCTTTGTTAGGTTGCACCGCAAACCCCGTTATCGACGACACGAGGCGAGAGCAGTTGACGATTTCCTTCGTATTTATGTTCGTGTCACAGGGAAATTCATCCTGGCGCGTGCGTATCGCCATAACGATTTCCTCAAGCGAGGCGTTGCCCGCCCGCTCTCCGAGGCCGTTGATCGTGCACTCGACCTGTCGCGCGCCATGCATCATCGCGGATAATGAATTACCCACGGCAAGCCCCAAATCATTGTGGCAATGAACCGAAAAGACGGCCTTATCACTGTTCACAATGTTCTCTATCAAACGGCCGATGAACGGTCCGTATTCATGTGGAACGCCGTAGCCAACCGTATCCGGGACATTTATCGTCCTCGCACCGGCATCGATTGCCGCCTCTATGATAGAACACAGAAAATCGAAATCCGAGCGACTGCCATCTTCGGTCGAGAATTCCACGTTATCCGTATAATTTCGCGCTCGCTTTATCGCACTGACGGCCGAATTGAACACTTCCTTAGGCGTCATCTTGAGCTTCGCCTGCATGTGGATTGGTGAGGTTGCGATGAACGTATGGATGCGATAGGAATTTGCGCCCTTCAGGGCCTCGTAGGCACGGTCGATATCCGCATGTCCGGTGCGTGAGAGGCCGCAGACTGTGCTGTCGGTAATCGTTTGCGCGATAGCCTGCACCGCCGCGAAGTCACCTTCGCTCGCAATCGGAAAGCCTGCTTCGATCACATCGACCTTGAGTTTTTCCAGGGCCTTCGCGATACGAAGTTTCTCGACCTGGGTCATAGCCGCGCCGGGACTTTGCTCGCCATCGCGTAAGGTCGTGTCAAAAATGATCAATTTGTCTTTCATTGCATTTCTCCGAGTCGCCCATTGGGCGACTACACGGCAATAAGGCCGCTGCCGATACTAAAATAAACGGGGGTAAAAGGTGTTGTGAGTCGGTCGATTGCTGCCCTAACAGGGCAGGAGCGGACCGATCGGAAGGACTATAATAGGTGCCCGTAGTACCGAGCGGGATCGGCAAATCACTGAGGTAAGCGGCTGCGGGTCTGCTGTTCTCATCTAATAACCCTCGGCGGGACTATACCCATTCAACTACCCCCCTGGCAACTCTCTCATGCGGCGTCGCGACGGGAACCATCAGAACTCTTACGTTCCCGGCGATGCCGGCGGATCTGGAACAGGGTCACGGCCGGACCGGATGCCGCGTATCCGGTGAAGCACAGCGCCAATATAGCCGCCGGATCGAGAGAGATCAGGACGAAACCAAGGACAATCGCGAGAAGGGCCACGAACGGAACTCTTCCGCGCAAATCCAGTTCCTTGAAGCTATAATAGCGGACGTTGCTCACCATCAACAGCGCCAAAGCGATCGTGACCACGAAGAGAAAGGGCATGGTGGCAATGTGAGATTTCATCGAATAGCTTTCCATAAACCAGATGAGGCCCGCCACCACCGCGGCCGCCGCCGGGCTCGGCAATCCCTGGAAAAATTTTTTGTCGGCGACACGCGCCTGCGTATTGAACCGCGCCAGGCGCAAGGCAGCAGCCGACGTAAAGACGAAGGCGCCTAGCCAACCAATCTTGCCGAGATCAACCAAGATCCACTCATAGGCACCCAGCGCCGGTGCGAGTCCAAAGGAGACCATATCGGCGAGGCTGTCATACGCCGCGACGAAGTCGTTTTGCGAATTCGTC
>DAOWDI010000090.1 GCA_030639105.1 Gammaproteobacteria bacterium
GAAGCGCAATCCGTCGCCAATTGCCATACCGCCGTCGATCAGGGAATGGAAGTCATTACGGACCTCTATCATCCCATGCACCCAGCACCGGAACCCTAACGTTTCTTTCACGAGATTGAGGACATCATCGGGATCGATGCTTCGGAAGCGCTGCAAATCAGCGCAAAAACAGGACAAGGGATCCCACAGTTGCTGGAGCAACTCATCCACCGGATCCCTCCACCCTCGGGCGATCCCGAGGCCCCGCTCAAAGCACTCATCATCGATTCGTGGTTTGACAATTACCTTGGCGTCGTGTCATTGGTTCGCATCGTCGATGGCGTATTGGAAACCGGTGCACGGATCACAATGATGTCCATCGGGCGTGCCATGGGCGTCGATCAGGTGGGGATATTTACGCCGAAGCGGGTACTCAAGGAGCGACTCTGTGCGGGAGAAGTGGGTTTTCTGGTTGCCGGTGTTAAAGAGATCGACGGCGCCCCGGTCGGGGATACGGTCGTATCAGCACAGCACCCGGCGACGGCGCCACTGCCCGGTTTTCAACAATCAAAACCCAACGTCTTTGCCGGTCTCTACCCCATCGATTCGGCGGATTTCGAAGCTTTTCGTGAAGCGCTGGCGAAGCTCCGCCTCAACGACGCCGCGCTGCACTACGAACCAGAAACTTCAGAGGCGCTCGGGTTCGGATTTCGCTGCGGTTTTCTCGGTATGCTGCATATGGAGATCATTCAGGAGCGGCTCGAACGGGAATACAAAATCGACCTCATCACCACTGCCCCGACGGTAATATATGAGGTCTGGAGCACTGACGGGGAAACCCACTATATCGACAATCCGGCGCGGCTGCCGCCGGTCAATCTCATCAATGAGATCCGCGAGCCAATCATTCGCGCGGACATCCTGACGCCGCAGGAATACCTCGGCGCGATAATGGGCCTATGTATCGAAAAACGTGGCGTCCAGACGAAATTAAACTTTCTGGCGAATCAGGCTGCAATTAGCTTCGAATTGCCGATGAGCGAAATGGTCGTTGATTTCTTCGACCGCCTCAAATCGGCAACCCGCGGATATGCATCCATGGACTATACGTTTATTTGCTACCAGCTGGCGGATATGGTCAAAGTAGACATCCAGATCAATGGTGAACGGGTGGACGCGCTATCGGTGATAGTGCATCGCGACCAATCGGCACGTAAAGGCCGCGAATTGGTCAGCAAAATGCGTGAGATCATCCCGCGGCAGATGTTCGAGGTGGCAATTCAGGCAGCCATCGGCTCAAAGATAATCGCCCGCGAAAATGTTAAAGCGCTGCGTAAAAATGTGACCGCAAAATGTTATGGTGGCGATATCTCGCGTAAAAGAAAACTGCTCGAAAAGCAGAAAGAGGGCAAAAAACGCTTGAAGCGAGTAGGGGCAGTAGAAATACCGCAAGAGGCATTCATGGCCGTATTGAGCGTAGGAAGCAAAAAGTGATCTTCGATTTTTCCACGATTATGGTTTTCCTGGTCGCGATAAGCGGCGCTATTTGGGCATTCGATGCGCTGTTGCTGGCGCCGCGGAGAAGAACCCATGCGGGTATTATTGGTAAGGACGTCGATGGCAACGCTGATACGTCAGAAGATGCACCGCCACCACCCGTCATCGTCGACTATGCCCGGTCATTCTTCCCCATATTTCTCATCGTGCTGATATTGCGATCGTTTATCGTAGAGCCCTTCCGTATCCCCTCGGGATCAATGATACCGACGCTACTCGTCGGTGATTTCATTCTTGTGAACAAATATAACTACGGCATACGCCTGCCGCTGATCAATAAGAAGGTCATCGATCTGGGCACTCCACAACGCGGTGATGTCATCGTGTTCCGCTACCCGGAAGATCCCTCGACACCATTCATCAAACGAGTTGTCGGTGTCGCCGGCGATAAGGTTATCTACCGAGACCGCCACCTGTATATAAATGACGAGGAAATTGAGCAGGATCTCCTTGGTCCCTATGTGGGGTTCAAATCGGCCGCCCGGCATACGGGGGCAAAACTCCTTGAAGAAGACTTGTTGGGACGCCGCCACCAGATATTATTGACGCCGCGGAGCCACAATCCGTCATTTGTCGGTGTGGTGCCGCCGGGAAATTATTTTGTGCTCGGCGATAATCGCGACAACAGCCGCGACTCGCGCTACTGGGGTTACGTTCCGGACGAAAACCTGGTCGGGCGTGCATTTATGATCTGGATGAATTGGGATCGCGGTCCGGAGCTGGGCCGTATCGGATCTAAAATACTGTAGAGATGGAAAGTTTCGGGCAGCTTGCAGGCTGCATGGACACTAGATTTACCCCTGGGTCGGGCGGCATGTAGCGCCCATAGTCGTTGGAAGGAGAACTTATGAATCGTACACATCGGCAACGCGGCATCACCCTGAGTGGGCTCATATACGCCTGCGCCTTTATAGGACTCCTTGCCGTGGTAGCGATGAGGCTATTTCCGCTATACAACGAAAAGACGAAGGTCGACTTTGCACTCGAAAGAGTCGCGGCTCACGCCGAGTCCGCGAAGATGTCGAAGCTTCAAATCGCTAAACTGGCCGGGCGGCAATTTGAAGTTTCCGATGTCGATCGGTGGACGGTTCCTGAATTCGCAAAACTTCTGAAAATTGAGAAGGTCAAGGGCAGCAAACGTAAGACGATGAATTTGACTTACGAGATCCGGGGTCCTTTTTTCGGCGATCTGGATATCGTACTGAATTATAACAATACGCTAATGTTAGGAGAGCCGGTAACCGATTGACGGTGACCGGCGGGCTCCTAGTGGATGAATTCCTCGGCTACGGTTTCGCCGATCCTTTATTGTTGCGGCGTGCACTGACTCATCGCAGCACCGGAAATGAAAACAATGAACGCCTGGAGTTTCTCGGTGACGCCGTATTGGGGCAGGTAATCGCGGACTATCTTTACCGCGCGTTTCCGGAGGCGGATGAGGGACAACTGACCCGCACCCGTGCGCAACTCGTTAAAAAAGACACCCTCGCTTCCGTGGCGCGGGCACTGAACCTCGGTGAATATATCCTGCTCGGCGAAGGCGAAGTCAAAAGCGGAGGCTGGCACCGCGATTCGATCCTGGCAAATACGCTAGAAGCGCTGATCGGCGCGATCTACCTCGACGGCGGTCTTACGGCTTGTGTACGGCAAATAACGACTTGGTTCGCTTCCTCGCTCGAAGATGTCGACCCGCACAAGGAACACAAAGATGCCAAAACACGTCTACAAGAATATCTCCAAGCCCGGAGATTATCCTTACCCAATTACACCGCGATCGACGTCACGGGTCCGGCCCACGACCAGCAATTCACGATTGAATGCCGCATCGATTTGGTCCCCGACCCGGTGACGGCCGAAGGGAAGAGTCGGCGGGCGGGGGAGCAACGGGCGGCAGCGTTGATGCTCGACCGCCTGGAGCACGAACCACCATGATTCCGCCGTCGCCCCGTTGCGGCACCATTGCTATCGTCGGCCGTCCGAACGTGGGCAAATCGACGTTGCTCAATCGCATCGTGGGACAAAAAATCAGTATTACTTCACGCAAACCACAGACGACCTGGTATCAGATCCTCGGCATCCATACCCTCGATAATGCACAAATGATTTTTATTGA
>DAOWDI010000269.1 GCA_030639105.1 Gammaproteobacteria bacterium
CTGCCGGTCGCCAAGTACATCCAACAGGTCTATGGCGAAACCGAAGGCGGCGGTACCCAGATGCTCATGTTGAGCGCCGTGCCATTCGAGAAACTGGGACTGCCGAGCTTACTCAGCCGTTCGTTCGCCAGCGTCTCCGAGACGATACAGCACACGCTTTACAAGGGCCTGGTCGGACCGGCTGTGTTGCTCGGGGGATTGGCCTACGCGACATTTCGCAGCCAACGCGCCAATTGCAAGGAGGATCCGGGCGATACCTTTGATGCCGAACTCAGCGCCGAGATGAGCCAGTACTCACCCGTCGGCGGTAAACTCATTACCCCCGTTACAGTCGTATTGGCCCTGCTCGCGGGTGCGGCATTCGCGATCTTGGGATGGCGTTTTGTCTATGGGATCGGCTCAGTGACCAACCTCAATGACGGCTACACCTGGGGGATCTGGGTAATCATCGATGTCGTGATCGGCACGGCCTTCGCCTGCGGCGGTTACGCGGCCGCCATGCTGGTCTATATCTTCAACCGGGGCCGCTACCATCCGCTGGTGCGCCCGGCGCTACTGGCCAGCCTGTTCGGATATACGCTCGGTGGCGCGGCCGTATTTTTTGATCTGGGACGCTGGTGGAATATCTGGCACACGATGTGGCCCGGGTATATCAACGTGAACTCCGTGATGTTCGAGGTGGCGGTCTGCGTCATGCTTTACATCGTCGTCACGTGGATCGAATTCGCCCCAGTGGTTCTCGAAAAGTTCCGCTTCTATGACCTGCGCCGGCGACTCAACCGGGTCATGTTCTTCTTCATCGCACTCGGCATACTCTTACCGACGATGCATCAATCCTCGCTCGGGACCATGCTGGTCGTGAGCGGTGAGCAGGTGCATCCGCTGTGGCAAACGACGGTACTGCCGCTGCTGTTCGTGATCTCCGCCTTCACGATGGGACTATCAGTAGTGGTGTTCGAGGCGAGCATTGCCTCGGAAGGATTCAAACGCCCCCGCGAGACGCGCATCCTTGGACAGATGTCGGTGGTGATCGCTGTATTACTGGCAATTTTCCTGATCGTGCGCTTCGCGGATATCGCGTCACGCGGCGAGTTGGCAACGACGATAACGAGCGGTCTTTTGGGTTTGATGTTTTGGATCGAGATCGCGTTGTTCCTCATCCCAATCCTCATCCTCGTCGTGCCGGCCAATAGACGCAGCGCGAGCCGCCTATTCGTGGCAGCCGTGGCGATGCTCGTGGCGGGTTCCCTGTATCGTATCGACGCCATGCTCATCGCTTACAACCCAGGGCCGCAGTACAGCTACTTTCCGGCGATCCCGGAAATGCTGGTAACGGTTGGGGTCATCGCGTTCGAGATCCTCGACTATATCGTGTTAGTGCGTTTTCTACCGATCCTCCATCGCACAGATGCGGCACGCTTGCCGGCTGCCTGAAGTTAAGAGGAGGACGAAAAAGACGGCTTCAACCGATGTCAGAGAAGTTTTTTGTGAATTCCGGGACGGTATACTTTAATTCGATCTTCGTTTCGCCCCTGACCTTGCCCGGCGCAGCCTGTGGCACTGTCCACAGATTTCCAGTGGCCTTTTTGTGGCTACGAGAAAAACAAAATTCCTCCTCAAGATCATGAACAGGGGTTATCAGTACTCTACTGATAATTGGTTAGTACTCATCTGGGTTACTTGCCGCCGCAAAGACGAACAGCTCGTTCATTAAGAGTTGCGATTGGTCGGCGTGCATTTGCGCTGTCGACCGCTTCACCAGCATGCTCATCACCATGCGAGGAGTGGGCATCGATACTAGCCTCAATGCGCTTGAGCTGGTCAAGAGATATACAGATCGATTTGGTGGCAACATACCAGCTAACGATTTCACTGCATGGAGGTGTGGTCAGTGATCCAGAGTATGCGTAGACGGATGGAATCTGGTCTCCAATGAGTTCCATCGGGTTGATGGCTTGAGCATCCTCAGGGGTTGGTCCGAGTCCTTCTGGAAAGTCCAGAGCAGTTCGGGTAGCCACCTCAGCGGCACAGCTCTCGCTCGTCTCGTTGGTCTCAGCGAACAGGCCAAGAACGGCAAGAGTTCCGTCCTGTGCCTTGTGTACCAGGTGAAGCTCTAGAGGGTACTCTTTGCCATCAACAACGTGCTCTGATGGCGTGTGAACATGGTATTGGATCAAGTTATACACAGTGTTGTCCGCAACCATGTAGTTCTCTGATGATGAAGGTAGAGGCAAGTCCGCTCGGTCAGCCGTAGGGAGGTTCACTTGGAGAGTATGTCCATTGTCCACCATGGTGGTAGGGACGCTGTTGTAGACCAGATCCGTAATGCCAGATCCAGTTGCCGCTTCACCGCATTGGTGGGTTTGCCCCGAAGGGATATCAATCGGTGACTGGCGTTGCTCAGGACGATTGACATCGCAAGCCTTGTAGTCCTCATCCAATTCGGCCCAGTGCGTGGGGCCGGTCTCTCCCATGTAACCCCAGTGGGTGTTCTCACTATCAGACTTTCCATCGTCACCAGCATTATTGATTGGAGCCTCTGCAGTACAGGAGCAGACAAGGAGAAGAAGAGAGGTTGAGATGATATGGGCTAGGCGGTGCATAAGTAATTCCTTGTTGGGCTTGGCGTTCATGTGCCGGGGGTTCGGGGAAGATGTGGGCGAACGTCGGGAATACAAGCAGGGTGCCACCAATCGGTTTGGCGCAGTTCGGTTCATTTCGCGCTGCTCGCCTAATGCCGCGGCCGTAGATTGGGTTCCTTTATGCGCGCGCCCTCCCATTGTGTGAACGCGCCCGCACAATCCCGTTCGCGGTGCCCGCGGACAGGTGCCAGACATCTCAAGTTCAGGCGTTTACCGCCGAATACCGGGTAGTTGGACCGTTCCTCAACCACGCGATCGGGGACAGCCCGGCGGACTGTCAATCTAGGAAACCAGCCGATGCTCACGATCGAGGGACTAGTTAAAGGGGTGAAGGATTTGGTGCCACTACCCAAGGCATACATCCGCATTCAACAATTGGTCGACGACCCCGATTCATCGCTCGACGATGTAACCAAGGTTATTATGAACGACACGGGCCTGACCAGCCGGATCCTCCGGATCGCGAACAGCGCCTACATGGGGCTCGCTTCCAAGGTCGACACCATCGGCCGCGCAGTGCAGGTCCTCGGCCTGAATCAGGTCCATGATCTGGCGCTGGCCAGTGCCGCGGTCGGGTCGCTGGCCACGATCAAGCCCTCGTCCCTCGATGTCAATGACTTCTGGCGGCGCAGCATGTACTGCGCGGTAGTCGCTCGGATCATCTGCAAACAACGTCGGCTGCGCTCAGCCGAGCGTCTGTTCGTCTCCGGATTACTGCATGACACCGGCCACCTGCTGTTGGCCTACCGCCACCCGGAGCATTATGCCCAACTCCGCGCTCAATCGATCGATACGGGGCGGACGATGGCCGCGATCGAACAGGAGGAACTGGGCTTCACCTATGCCGATCTAGGCGCAGCATTGCTCAAGAGTTGGCAACTACCCGAAGAGATCATCACCCCGGTTGCGCATCATGGCCGACCTATTTCTGAGGTAGCGGACGAGCACGTATCCGAGGTTTCGATCGTGCATGTCAGCTCGGTGATCTGCCGCGCCGCCGCGTGGCGTTCGGATGCGGATGAACCGGTACCGGATTTCGAACCGATGGCGCTGCAACTCAACGCCATTGACGAGGAAAAAACCGAGATGATAATGAACGAGGCCGACGAGGCCGTCATCGAGGCGATAATGCTACTGTTGCCCGAAGCCGCAACGAAACCGCCTCGCCTAACCGCCGCCGCGCCCGCTGCCTGAAAAAAAGCAACAAACGGACAACAGAGTTTTTCTTTAATCCGTGCCTTTATCGATAGCCTGGCTTAGCAAAAAATAGGAACCGAGCCCCGTCTTCGGCGATCTGGTCCTCGCGCTTTAGGCAGCCCGTGATTTGACGAAACTCCCCGGCGCATCTTCCATGACCTCTAATTCCCGGGCTCCAGGTATGCGCGCCGTCACCTTCTCACCGCCGTAGCCGCTGACCCATTCGGCCCATCTCGGCCACCAACTCTCGTCGTGTGGCTCGCTCTCGGCAAACCATTCCTCGGGCGTCAATCCATCCACACTTGGCCCAGTGAAATGCCCATACTGGCGCGGGCCTGGGGGGTTGATGATCCCGGCGATATGCCCGGACTTCGCGAGCACAAAAGTTACCGGACCGGAAAATATCTGGGCGCCAAGATAAGTCGTCTTCCAGGGCGCGATATGATCTTCCGCGGCCGAGACGAAATAGGCCGGAGTTTCGACCTTATGCAGATCGATCGGTACCTCGCCAACGATCACACCGCCGGGCTCGCAAAATACATTTTCCATATACATCTTGCGCAGATAGGTACTGTGCATCGCCGCCGGCATACGGGTCGAATCACTATTCCAATACAGCAAGTCGAAAGGCACCGGCTCCTTGCCCAGCAGGTAATTGTGCACCACGAACGACCAGATCAGATCGTTGGCGCGCAGCATATTGAAGGTCATCGCCATTTCGGCGCCATCGAGGTAGCCGCACTTGTTCATCGTTTGCTCGAGGCTTTGCACCTGCGCCTCGTCGATAAACACGCCGAGATCCCCCGGTTCGGAAAAATCCAACAGCGAGCCAAAGAATGTCGCGGATTTTACGCGCTCGTCGCCGCGGGCACGCAGATAAGCGAGCACCGCCCCGAGCAGTGTGCCGCCGAGGCAGTAACCGATCATGTTCACTTCGGATTCACCGGTGGCCTTGTCGATGGCGTCGAGTGCCGCCAGCGGCCCTTCAAAGACGTAGTCTTCAAAATCCTTGTGCGCGAGGCGCTCATCGGGATTGACCCAGGAGATGACGAACACGGTGTGACCTTCGCCCAATGCCCATTTGATAAAGGAGTTTCTCTCCTGCAGGTCCAGCACGTAGTACTTATTGATCCAAGGCGGCACGATCAGGAGCGGCCGCCGATACACTTCAGCGGTCATCGGTTCGTACTGGATCAACTGCATCAAATCGGTCTGAAACACGACCTTGCCGGGTGTTACCGCGATCGATTGAGTGGCGCTAATAGCAAGAAGCCAAAACAAGAAAAATATTGATCGAATACTGAGTTTCATTACACATTCTCCATCGATCAATTACGAC
>DAOWDI010000185.1 GCA_030639105.1 Gammaproteobacteria bacterium
ACTCAACCGCGTGCGTGGCGTATTCAAGGCGGTCGCCGTCAAGGCTCCGGGTGTGGGGGATAACCGCAAGGAGCGCCTCAAGGACATGGCGGTACTGACCGGCGCGAAAGTCTTCTTTGAGGATCTGAATCAACAGCTGGCTCAGGCCAGGCTGGCGGATCTTGGTGGTGCTAGCCGGGTGATCGCTGCCGCCCACTCGGTGCGCATCCTTGGTGGAACCGGTGACAAGACCGCCATCAAAGAGCGCCTGGAGGGCGTGGAGCTGGAGGCCGCCGAGCTTCGGGCGCTCCGTCCCGGGCAGGGTTCTCCCACTGGTAACCGGTACGATCTGGATATACTGGAAGAACGCATCATCGCGCTGCGGGGATGCGCCGCCATCTACCGGGTCGGTGGTGTGGTCGATACGGAGATCAAGGAACGCATGGTGCGGGTGGAAAATGCCATCCGCTCGGTCAAAGCAGCCTTGGAAGAAGGCGTCGTCGCCGGTGGCGGCGTTGCCCTGCTACGTGCCTCGCGCTGTCTGGATGAGCGGCCGGGTGATACCTGGGAACAATCACTGAGTATTGGAATTCTGCGCAGGGCGCTGGACGAACCGGCCCGTTGCGTCGCCGCCAACGCTGGCATTGACGGCCCGGCGGCGGTCGCGACAATACGCCAGAAAGACGATGAGCATTTTGGCTACGACGCCAGCATTGGCCAGTTCTGTAACGTGGTTGAAAAGGGCATTGTCGATTCGGTGAAGGTATTAAAGCTGGCGCTTCGCAACGCCCTGAGCGTGGTGAGCACGGTGATCACCGCTGAGGCGGTGGTGACCCCTATTGTGAAAGGGGATCCACTACCCGGCTTTTCACCCGAATTGGCCGCCAGGACGCGGGAGGATGCGAGGCAGCCATAAAACTCGGGGTTGGAGGCTGGAGTCGGAATCGAACCGGCGTACACGGCTTTGCAGGCCGCTGCATAACCACTCTGCCATCCAGCCATTAGTCAATCGCCCACCGCACTCCATTCGTTGACAATCGAAAAACCCCGATGGCATCGGGGTTCATCCAAAATCTGGAGCGGGAAACGAGATTCGAACTCGCGACCCCAACCTTGGCAAGGTTGTGCTCTACCAGCTGAGCTATTCCCGCAGTTAGCTGCCCCGCGTTGTGCCGGGGCAATATGCCGTCTAAACCGCCGCATCATGCCGTCGGCGGTCGATCCGGTGGGCTATTCTAACTCCCGAAGCTAACCTGTCAACAATTATCCCGGCATCCCCCTGAACGATCTAGTGTTAGCGAACTTCTAACGAGACCTCAACTGCTTACCTTGAGTTCTGAAAATTTCCACAAGTCAAAGGTCCTAAGTCCGCCAGGCCCCTAGGAATTGATGCTATCTCATCACTACCAGGAGGCACTGCCCAAGATCGGCAATACGCTGTGGTATGTCGCCACCCGGGAGGATGAATGGCTGGCGTGGCTGGACTTTTGTGCCGAGGCCTTTTAGCCTAGACTACGTTTCTCCCTTATCGGCGTAGAGGTCGCGTAGGACATTGGATTGCATATTTTAATGAAGGATTTCCTCGCGGACATTATCTACGATCCGGATTTTCGGCCTTGGGCGAAGCGTACGGCGAGCGTGATTGTCGGCGGTGTTGTCGCGCTGATTGTTGTCTTGATGCTGGTTTTCGACTACGAACCCGATAGTTTTTCAGTCGTGGATCGGGCTACGAGACGCGCGGCCACCAGTCAACAGGCACAGGTAACGGGCTATGTCACAACCGCCACGGTGATAGAACTCATCGACGCCCTCTTCGGCAAACGCGGTGGTTATCTGTCAAACGATATTACGCCGCCCGGCATATTTATGGACAACAGGCCCAATTGGGAGTGGGGTGTGTTGGTCCAAATCCGCGATGTGGTGGCTGCATATCGCAATGATCTGAGCCGTTCGCAGTCGCAGTCAACGGAGGACGTCAACCTTATCGAAGCAGATAACCGTATTCGTATCGATAGCGAAAGTTGGATATTTCCGGCGGCCGAGAGTGAATACCGCCTGGCGGCCGATGCGCTATCCCGGTATCTCGTCGATCTCAGTATAGCGAGCGAATCGGGGACGCGGTTCTTTGCGCGCGCCGATAATCTTTGGAGCTGGCTGGGCGTCGTCGAAAAACGTCTTGGCGACCTCTCCCAGCGCCTCACCGCGAGCGTTGGGCAGGTTAGAGTAAACACTGATCCGGTTGATAACACCGATGCGAAGCGATCAACGGATACGCACTTGGATCTCGTTGTCAAGACGCCGAGGCTGCTGGTCGACGATGTATTCTACGAGGCACGGGGCGGCGCCTGGGCCTTGACCCATCTGCTACACGCCGTCGAATACGACTTTGCCTCGGTATTGGCGAAAAAGAACGCGCTGGTGAGTCTGCGCCAAATCATTCGTGCACTCGAAAGTTGTCAGGAAACGGTGTGGAGTCCGATGATCCTGAACGGCAAAGGTTTCGCCTTTGTCGCCAACCATTCACTGGTGATGGCGTCTTATATATCGCGGGCAAATGCGGCGGTAATTGACTTAAGGGCGTTACTGGAACGCGGCTAGGAGGTTTGTCGGAGAATGTGTCACGCCGGATCTCCTGCGCTACACGACAGCCGAGGTCACGCGTAATCGCACAAAGCTATTGGGCCGATGTCGGCGCAACGCGCCGTTCTCCTCAGTGTCAACTCCGCGGGACACTGCCGCGCAAGTTGGTATCGTCCTTCCCCTCGATCTTCATCAACAACGGCGGTAGGAGCAGAAAATCCGCGACAATTGCCAGGGTAATGACGATGGCGGTGAGCAGACCCATATCACCGTTGGTGGCAAAGCTGGATTGCGCCAACACGGAAAATCCGACGATGAGGATAATCGAGGTTATGAGCAGTGCTCTGCCGACCGTCCTGAATGCGTAGCGCACGGCATCTTGAGAGCTTAAGCCCTGTTCCCGTCGGGCACGCAGGTACTTGCTCAGAAAATGCACGGTGTCATCGACCACGACTCCTAAGGTCATACCTATTACGATAGATAGGGACAGGCCCACCTCCCCCACGAAGATCCCCCATAAACCAAAACCCATCGCTGCCGGGACAAGATTGGGGATCAGGCTCACCAGTCCGATCTTGGCTGAACGCAAGGCGATGATAAGGAACAGCGAAATCAAGACCAATGCCACGGTGGTCCCGGCTAGCAGGGCTTTTACGTTGCGGTGGCCGATGTTCGCGAACATGACGATCGTACCGCTCGCGGGCAATGCGTCGATGTGCGGGGCGTTGGCATCCAGCCAAGTGGCTGCGCTGGCGTTGAGCGCCAGGATCTCCTTGGTCGAGAGGGTATCGGTCGTGACGGTCAAGCGCACTGACGATTTGTCGACATTGACCTGATTATTGAGGTCGAGCCCGTAGGGCAGGGACATTTCATAGAGTAATAGGTATTGGGCGGCAAGATCCCGTTCGCCGGGTAGCCGGTACATGGCGTCGGCATCCTCGTGCAGGTTCTTGTTCAGCCGTTTCATGATGTCCGTGAAAGTCCTGACATGGAGTATGCCGTGCTGCTGGCGCATCCAGTTCGCAAATGCTTCTACCTCATACTGAAATTCCGGATTACTGATACCGCCGGATTCGCCCGAGCGCAGCGAATATTCAGTTCTATATAGGCCTGTCAGGTTGTCCAGTGTGAAATCTGTGTCCGCGCGAAACTGAATGGTTTTGTCAAACCAGTGTAGAAAAACATCATTCAGTTCGTTACGCGGAACATTGGCGATGAGGACGATCACGATGATGCTCATCCCCCAAAGTAACGGGTCGCGGTGGCGTACGACAAAATCGCCGAGGCGAACCATTGTGCTGTCGTCGTCTTCGGTTTGCTCAGGCGTGCGAACCGGCAGCACCGCTATCAGTGCGGGTAGTAAGCTCACTGCCAGCACAAAGGAGATAAGCACCCCGAGCGCAACGATGGTCCCTAGATGCTGGAACGGCGGAACCTCAGAGAAATTCAGGCTTAAAAAGCCAATCGCGGTCGTGATGCTGGCGATGAATACGGGCTGGAGATTGATGCGCAGACTTTCTTCGAGCGCCTCGTGTTTGTTGAGGTGGTGACGCATTCCGCGTAGAAAACTGACGAGGATATGCACGCAGTTTGCAATCGAGATGGTTAGGATGATGGTCGGTGCGACAGCCGATACCGGGGTGAGCGGAAACCCGATATAACCAGCCAGCCCCAAGGCGCCGGCGATTGAGAACGCTAAGACAAGCACGGTTGAGAGCGTGCTGACGAAACTGCCGACTAATACGCCAAGGAGAACGATCATCAGCGCGAAGCTCAATGGGATCAGCGATGTCAAGTCGGCCACCGTCGCCTCGGGAAAGGCATTATTCATCATGACCATGCCTGTCAAATAGATCCGGATACCGGGGTACCTGTCCTCGATCTCGGCAGCGAGTTTGCGCGCAAATCCAATGATCTCGGCATTTTCCGCGGTTTCATCCTCGCCCGGCAATTGGATGTTGATGAATAACCCGGTAACGCGTGTGTTCTCGCGGATCAGCGAGCCGCGCAGCAATGGCTCGTTGAGCGCGATCTGCTTGATCCGTGTCAACTCGGTGTTGCTCAATTTGGCTGCATTTCTAACCAGATCTCGAATGATCAAGTTGTCTTGTTCGGCCTCCGTATATTGGAAATTTGTAATCGAATCGACGCGGTTGGCGTAGGGTATTTGCCAGGCGCGTTTGGTGACTTCCTCGATGATAGAGAGATTTTCGCGAGTGAATACCTCGCCGTCCTCGGGCGCAACGACAATGATGAGGTTGTCGTTCTTAACATAGGTGTTTTCGAGTTCTTCGAATGCTACCCGCTGTGGATTATCGGGTCCGAAGTAGACGCGATAACTGCTTGTAAAATGGAGATGACGGATGCCCGCTGCCGCAATGACCAGTAAAACAATGGCGACGGCAACGATACCCCATCGATTTCTTATGACCCAATGCGCGAACGCAGCCTCAAACTGGTGCATTTGGTTGGCCCTATTCGCAGTTTTTATTGATAGCGATGATTTATCTTCTTCGGATCCCTGGGGAGGGGGCGATGCTACAAGCGCACATCTTAAACCACTGCGCAGCCGTAACGGTTAGGCGTCACGCAGACGGGGTTTATATCATCTGTACCGAGGGCGATCTAGAAGGAACCCGAATGTGTGCATTTCAGTGAAGCAGCCGCACTCGAGCAATACATTTCTGGTTGTAAGACAAAAAAGAGATGGCTGGTGTGCGTTATGGCGCCCCGCCGCGGATGAAATAATCGCCCCGCTTAGGGCTTAGTCGATCGCCAGGACAATCTTACCCATCCGCATGGGGGTCAACATATGTTGGTGTGCCGCAACGCCTTCATCTAACGGAAATATCCGGTCAACCACTGGACTGATCCGGTGTATCCTCGCGAAATTAAGCATTGCGCGAAATTCGCTCGGCATCCCCATGGTCGTTCCCTGGATCCGAGCCTGCTTAAAAAATATCTTCGCCATCTCTAGTCCCGCGGCCGGGTTCCCGAGCGTTGCGCCGAAGAAGATGAAGCGTCCGCCAGGGTTCAAGGTATTCATCGCGGTGTTCACCACACAGCCGCCGGCACTATCGATTACGATATCGATACCGTCGCTCATCTTACCTATCTCTTTATCCCAGTTCTCATCGTGATAATTTACGCCGCCGACGGCGCCAAGATCCATGGCGGCAGCAATCTTGTCGTCGCTGCCGCTGGTAACGTACACCTCGGCACCGTGGTGTTTCGCCCATAACAGCGCGCAACTCGCAACGCCACCGCCGATCCCAGTCACCAAGACCTTCTGGGCGGCCTGCACTTCACCATGCGTGACCAATGCCCGCCACGACGTCAGACCCGCTAAGAGGATCGCGGCCGCCTGATCCCACGACAGGTGATCGGGTTTAGGCGCTACATCTCCAACAGGCACGCAAATCGCTTGGGCGAAGGTGCCCTGATCTGGCATCCCAAGGACGCGAAATTCGGCACTGCCACAGCGCGGGTCGCCGCCCCAATCACGCGCCGGATAGATCACGACTTCCTCGCCGACCACCGTGTTATCGACGCCATCGCCAACAGCGTCGATGATGCCCGCACCATCGGAACCGCCAATACTCGGCAGCTGGATCCTTGGGTATTGCCCCATGGTGATCCAGACATCGCGCCGGTTCAGCGCCGCCCGCCGGAGCTGGACACGAACCTCGCCCGCGGCCGGGACGGGTTGTTCTACTTCCTCAATAGCAAGTTTTTCCGGTCCGCCCAACTCATTGAGCACGAGTGCTTTCATATTCCAATACCTTTGCTGCGATTGTTCATTGCCGCCGAGGTCGGGGCCGCGGCGTATAAGGATTTTCCTCCCGCGCATCGACAGATGTCTGTGTCGAATAAGGAAGGCTGGGTCTGATTAGTCGACATAACGGGTGTCCGTGGGCAGATTGGTTTCAGGCGTCATGCCGGGGTCGTGGCCCGTACGACATCGGCTACGGAGCGATTGTGACCAAGATGGATGACCTTGGCGCCCCTGACCTGGATCAAGCGGCGCATGATATTGATAGCTGCGTCATGACCATCGAACAGTGATGCCGCGGTGACAATGCGTGCTTACCCTCTATTGCATCCAGGAACGCGGTATAGTTTTGGCTCACGTCGTGATCCCAGGTGCCATCCCAATAAAACCTCCGCCGAACGGTCATAATGGGCGATGGTCACATCTGATATGCGTCGCAACTGCGCATCGTCGAGGTGAGGCGGTCCTTTGTCCGATTCGTCCTTCGGGTTCCCCATGCTCGCGACCTTTTTCAAAGATTAAGCATCTGTCCTGTTCGACAGCATCGGGATCTGCGTAGCGAACACAGGTCAACATCGCCGCTTTCGTTCAAGATGAGCCAAATCTCACCTTCATGCTCTCAAGAGTGAGTCGGATTTTAGCCAAGGCGAAAGACAAGACCTGACTCTATTCTCCTTTATTCTACGTCGCTCGCTTCCGCCCTAATAGCAGCTAAAGAAAAAATATTTATTCGTAAACCTGGCGGCGGTGACCGACGACCAGCACCAGCACAACCAGGTGATCGTCTTCGATCCGGCACACCGCCCGGTAGTCATCGATACGGTAACGCCACAAACCTTGAAGTTCGTGGCGCAGGCCACGGCCAAATCGACGCGGATCGTCGTCGGTAGCAATACGTTCGCGGAAGTAACATAAGATCTGTCGTTGAACTGCGCGGTCTAACCGGCGCAGCTCACGCCTGGCACGGTCATCCCACTCAACCGTCCAGGTCAAGCTCGGCCTCCAGCTCGTCCTGCGTCCAATGCTTCTTCGGACGTTTGGCACGAGAGACCGCGAGGTAGGTATCTTCCAGTTCTTCGAGATGCGACACGATCGCTTCGCGCGCATAAAACGTTTTTGTCCGGCCGGTCTTCTCGGCGAGCTTCGCCAGGCGGCGTTCAATATCTTCGGGTAAGCGGATAGCTAACATCGGTCGGGTCCTAAACTATATAGTGCTGTACATGTATAGCATAGCATTGTACGATCCGGAAAACTGTACGACAACGTAACTGCTCAGCCTCAAAAGAAGCCTTATCTCTACTGAATAGGGGTCAGGAATATTACACAATATACAAGTTCTTTTTAGGTTTGCATCATTCATGGTGCAGCCTCCGGCTCCGTTAGTTGACACCCAAAGCCTTGAAGATGGCGTCGGGAAATGAGAGCGAAGCGGCTCGCCTCCTCAACATAAACCATCACA
>DAOWDI010000111.1 GCA_030639105.1 Gammaproteobacteria bacterium
TATGTGCCGCGCGCCTCAAACAGCGTGCAGCGCTCCCCGAAAGTTGCCATGCCAGCCCCGTACAATTCGATCCGCAGCCGGCACAGCCGATTTCCATTGCACGCGTGTTCGAATGCCTGGATGCGGAGCTGACTGAAAACGTGGCGGTGATCGCCGACCCGGGCGATGCATTGTTCGGCGCGATCGACCTGACCATCCACTCGCGTACGGAATTCATCGGTTGTGCCTACTACGCGTCACTGGGATTCGCGGTACCCGCGAGCATTGGGTTGCAGATGGCGGAACCGGAGTGGCGTCCTCTGGTTCTGGTCGGAGACGGCGCATTCCAGATGACCGGTCTGGAGTTGACCACGGCAGCAAGATATAGGTTGACACCGATCGTGGTCGTACTGGATAACCAGGGCTACGGCACCGAGCGCCCGATGCTGGATGGACCGTTCAATGATGTGCACCCGTGGGTCGTAACTGAAATCACAAAATTGATCGGCGCCGGATGCGGCTATTCGGTACATACCGAAGACGAATTCGTCGCCGCGATCCGAAGTGCGCTCGATGACAGCGCACAATTGGCGATAATCCACGTTCACCTCGCGGCGGATGATATCTCTACCCCGTTGGCGCGCTTGACCGGTACCCTGCGCAAGCGCATCTGAGTACTTATGCCGCCCGGGCCAGGGCATTACCGGGTATCCCGGCAAGTGCGGATGATCCAGGTGGAACAAACCAAAGGGGGATCCTGAATAATTGCGAGATAGATCCTGCTCGTGACGAACGCCTAAGTCCGACTGGCTCCTAGCGTATCGGCGACCTCGGAATGCGCACCCGCCGTGTCGTTTGCACTGAGCGCAGGATGCGGTTCATGGATTGGGTGGTCCGCATCTTATGCGGGGGTGAGGGCGGGCTTGTCGCGTCCGGAATTTCGGTGCCCCAGCCGACTTTGTCGATTTCGACTTTACCGTAGGTGTTGGAGACTTCGATGGCGTTTGGCGCACTGGCATCGGGCTGTGCAAGGAGAATAATCGTTGCGCTATCACCCTCGACTTCCGCGGCGAAATGGGTGCCGCGGATACCGATCGTTGCGACCTTGGTCTTAAACCTCACGCTGAATGGCCGGCGTTTCGCTAGCAGGCCGGTGAACGCACGGACCGCACCCCGGAGGATGGAAGTCGAGAAACTTTCCTCACCCGTCTCGGGCTTGGAAATCTTGTCCTTTTTGCGGTATTTATAGGTGTCAACTCTGATTATCGTGCTCGCGCCGAGGGTCAGCTTCGTCCCGTCCGTGAAGGTCAATTCCATCGTGGCATCCTTGCCGGTAATGATACGTTCCTGCTCAAACACGCCCTCGTTGACGTGTAGTTTACGGGTGACTCCCCCAGTCGATGAAGCGAATGCGGTTCCGTCCAATGCGGATACGTTGGCCGCGGTGGTTGCGGCCATCGCCAGCGCACCGAAGAGCAGATAAAAATAGAGCGCGGCGATGACAACTTTCCCCATTGTGAAAGCGGTTATGAGTTTCATACTGTCGCTCCTGATCCGATCACCGCGATAATGGCAGCATCACCGGACATCCTTTGAATGGAATTTCTTGCGCCGACCTACCGTATGATATCGCAAGCACCGCTGCCGTTAACAATTACCGTAACGGTGATGATGCTGATGGTGAGCGGCTGCCTCTCCCCGGCATCTCGTTTCCATCATCATGCACAAAAACAAGGGCTTGAACGCTGGCTGGACGGCCCCCTGGTTACTTATCGACGGGGGCGCCTCGTCGACGGCCAACCCGTTCATATCTATCTGGATGGCGACGGCACACCGGCGCTGCGCCGCGGGCGCATTGTCATGGATCCGACCTCGCGTGACCGTCTCATATTGGCGCTCATCGATGCCGATCCATCGACCAGCGTCCTTGTCGGGCGTCCCTGCTATTACGGTAGCGATGCGCCCGGCTGCGATCCGGCACTATGGACAACTGCGCGTTATTCGAGAGAAGTTGTCGAGCAGCTAACAGCAGGCATCAACGCTATCCTCAGGTGCTGTCCTCGTTCAACCGTCGTCGTCATCGGTTACAGCGGTGGCGGGACCTTGGCAATGCTTGCGGCGCCGGCGATCGAGCGTTTGGATGCGCTGGTGACGATTGCCGCGAATCTTGATACCGAGGCCTGGGTAGCGCGCCATGGTTATGCACCGCTCAGCGGTTCACTGAATCCTGCTCGCGAGCCTCCGTTGCCGCCGACAATAAAACAGTTTCATTTTTTCGGCGCCAAAGACGACAATGTCCCGGCAGCACTTGCGCGGCCCATTATCGCGCGGCAGGACAATGCGAATATCGAGGTCGTACCCAACGTCGGCCATCGATGCGGCTGGCCCGAGTTCTGGGCCGGCAGCATCGCGCGGATCAATCGTTTGGTGAGTCCCCCGGGGGGCTAGAAGCTTAGCCGTACGCCCACCTCGAATGCATGGACGTCGAGGTCCTCGTATCCGAACAGGCCCTGATAACGGAAAAAGCCGGTAGCGGCGTCCGTAAGAACCGCGATCAAGCCCGCGCCGACGTTGAAGTAGTTACGATCAGGCGGATCGGTCAGCAGCGTGAACGTCGTGCCGGATGTGTCGTTGACGAAACGCCCCGTGATCGGTTCGTTGTTGTTCTTAAATTCGTGGACGTATTCGACTGAGACCTGGGGAAAATATCGTTCACCCCATTGCCCCAATGCGCTGCCGCCGAGCGTCATCATCAAGGATTCGAAGTCCTGGTCATCGATCTGCAGCGCCAGACCGGATCCAAAGGTGGTCGGTTGGGCCATGTGCTCGGTGAAACCGTCGATCTCGATATCGGCGTAGTCGATGCGGCCGTAGGGGCTCAAGGTCCAGGTGTCATAATAGAAGTTGCGCCCGGTGGTGACGCTGACCGAGATCTCGTCACTTTCCATATCGGAGACGGCGGTGTTGCTTACGGGTGTGATTGTGCCGGGAGTGAGGCCGGCAATCGTGTAGCTAATATTTCGGTCCTGGTCGTGATCATTGTCCGTATAGCCGGCCATCGCATCCACATACCACCTATCATCCGGGTAAAAAGACCAATAGGCGAAAAAGCTTGTGGAATCGGTCTCCAGGTCGCCGCCGTTGGCGTCGATATCGGCATCGGAGTCCTTGTAGCCGAAGGCGACGCCGAACACGAACTTGTCCGAGAACGCGTAGTCGATCCCCCCAGTTACGCCCCAGTCGTCGGCCTCGAATCCCGATTCCCGGGAGGTGGAGTCGCGGTCCGTATAGACATACAAACCGTTGACGAAAAAACCCCATGGCGAACCGTTGTCTCCGGCCGCGCCGGTGGACCAATTGAAGCCGCTGTTGTTATGGTAGACCAAGCCGGTGCTGGCACCACCACGGATCGCCGATAGGCGATCGCCGATGTTATCGACCTGTGTGCTGCCGGCATCGACTTGCGAGGATGCAATAACCGCGTCTTCTTCGGGTGCCATCGCCTGCATACCATCCTGCGCCTCGCTCTCCTGTGACGAATCCATGCTGAATACGCCCGCCACGACTACTTCATCGCAGCGATCCTGGAGATCCTCGTCCATGATGACACCGGCCGGACAGATGTCTCCGATGACGAAACCGAGCGCTTTTTGTGGTTCATTCTCGCCGAGCTCGACGAGTTCGTTGCTAAAATTTGTCGCGAGCGTTGCCTGAGCCGTCACGGCTAATACGATGGACGTTGCGATTTTACCAAAAGTCGATTTCATGTCTTTCTCCCGCTTTCTCGGACATTGCTTTGTATCTATATTTACTTAGCTATTCAATCAAATATTGGCCAAACCTATATCATCATATCATCCCTTTGCAAGTGGGTTTAAGTTGTAATATTGCAACAAATCGGGTATCGATGGGTTTCAACCGTGTAAGCGTTTTTCATGCACGGCTTTTGCGCCGTGTTTTATGCGGGACAGCTCGTGAGGACGCGGAGGAGATCCGCTCGGACCGCGCACCGGGCGCGGATGTTGTTACCGGGTTTCTATGCCGCCGGGTGCCGGGTTACGGGATTGCAAAATGGACTCGCGGTTGTCGGTGATTTCATGCATAGAGGTTGCGGACCCAACTCAACCTTGTGGGCGATTGGGAACCGTCGTATCAACGAAAGCGTGGGCCTCCGCGTTTTTCGAGTGAGTGACGCACAGCGCGTTCTCGGGGAAGCAAAGATGCTGGTATGTCGTTCGGTATCGAATTGTCGTCCCGTTCTCGGCCGGCCGCCGCAAGCTTCCCGTATCGGGGTAAACTGAGTATCGGTACGGCAGATTCAATTACTGCGAGGCAGGTACGTCGGGTTGGTATGTCGAAGATAAAGCAAGTTATTCTTATCCGCCGGGATCTAAAAATGCGTCGCGGCAAGGAGATTGCGCAAGGCGCGCATGCATCCATGGCGTTTCTCATCCATCGCATGCGCGCGCGCGCGGATGTACCCGGAGATACCGCCCTGGCGTTGAAGCCCCGGGAAATCGAATGGATCACCAAGGGTATGGCGAAGGTTTGTCTTAAGGTGAACTCAGAAGATGAATTGCTCGATTGCCACGCCAAAGCGCTGGAGGGGGGTATCGAAAGTCACCTCATTCGCGATAGCGGGCGGACGGAATTCGGTGGCGTGCCGACATTGACCGCCTGCGCGATCGGCCCGGATGAGCCGGAGCCCATCGATGCGAGCACCGGTGAGCTGACCTTGTACTGATGAAAGCCATGGTCATGGAGAGGGTCGTGTCACTCCTCGATGAGGACGCGCCGCTCAAGCTGGTGGATCTCCCGGTGCCGGATCCGCGGATGGGTGAAATACTCATCAAGGTCGCGGCCTGCGGTGTGTGTCATACCGAACTCGACGAGATCGAAGGCCGCTTACCGCCGCCAGGATTACCCGTTGTGCCGGGGCACCAGGTGGTTGGCCGGGTTGCTGCGGCAGCCGGCGTACCCGTCGCCGTTGGCGCCAGAGTCGGTGTGGGGTGGATCCATCATTCATCAGGTGATGCGAAAGAGAACATCAGTGAGGCATTCACCGCCACCGGCCTCGATGTCAATGGTGGTTATGCCGAGTATATGACCGTCCCAGCGACCTATGCGTACCCGATCCCGGAGTCATTCAGCGATACCCAAGCCGCGCCTCTATTGTGCGCGGGTGCGATCGGGTATCGCGCGCTGAAACTCGCGCGATTGAAAGACAGCGGTGCGCTTGGTCTGATGGGTTTTGGTGGCTCCGCGCACCTCGTGCTGCAACTGGTGAGGCACTTGTATCCGCAAGCCGAGGTCCACGTTTTCGCCCGTGACGAACAAGCACGCACTTTTGCCCGCGCGCTCGGCGCCGAATGGACCGGCGACACGACCGACCGCGCGCCCATCCTGCTCGATGCCATTATCGACACGACGCCGGCGTGGAAACCCGTCGTCGAGGCGTTGGTGAACCTGAAGCCCGGCGGGCGTCTCGTCGTCAATGCGATCCGCAAGGAAGACACGGATAAGGGGGAACTCCTCAGATTGAGCTACCACGAACACTTATGGATGGAACGTGAAATAAAGAGCGTTGCCAATATCACACACTTCGATATTGCGGAATTCCTGCCGCTCGCTGCCA
>DAOWDI010000230.1 GCA_030639105.1 Gammaproteobacteria bacterium
CTCTCGACGAACGGCCGTGATAGGGTGCTGACATCCACACGAGTATCCTTCATGAAACCTACCTCCGCAGGAAATTTCTAGGAGCCTGTCGGACTTAGGCGTTCGTTACGAGGGAAAGTCCGATTTGAGTCAGTTTTTGTCCTCTTTTGAGGCGAATAGTCATTCTATTTAACGA
This sequence comes from Gammaproteobacteria bacterium, assembly GCA_030639105.1. Lineage (GTDB taxonomy): Bacteria > Pseudomonadota > Gammaproteobacteria > UBA11873. Next base: position 176 of record DAOWDI010000230.1, read on the forward strand.
AAAAGAGGACAAAAAATGGCCAAACTCGGCTTTTCCGCAGTAGAAGGTCCTAAGTCCGACAGGCTCCTAGATTAGCACGAGCGCATCATTGCGCGAATTATTCGACGGTTCGGCGAATTCACTCGATCGTAAACAAGCCGATCGCTTGAGCGAACCGGTCGGCGAGCAGTGCCCGCGCCTCCGCGGAGGTCGGCGCCGAGGCCAACACCGAGCATAACGGCATACCGGCATCGATCCGGGTGTCCGGCCGCGGTCGATCGGCTACCCAAGCGGGCCAGTTCATGGTCCTTGGCACGGTGATGGGATCATCGGCATAGCACACGGCCATGGCCCGAACCTCCACGAGCGGCGTACACTCGCGCTGAGCCGCGTTGAGGTGCGCACGGAACACCTCGCCGCGATCCGCCAGGAGGTCAAAAGTAGCGGTCGGGCGCGCATTCAATTCAATCAACACCAATCCATCATCGTCATCCTGGACGAAATCAATGCCGCAGAGCCCGCGTAAACCAAAAACCTCCGTCAAGGTCTCGATCAGCTTCACAACACGCGCTCGGAGCGTGCCTAAATGCTCCGGCACCGCGACGGCGGCACTAAATCGATAGGCCAAGCAACTGTGCGATTGCAGCTTGAATGGTTCACAAATGCCCAAAAGCTCAACCGTGTCACGACCGGCGATAAATGCCGCGGACAATGACAGGCCCGGTACCTCTTGCTGTAGATACTCTCGCTGACCGGTGAGGCAACCCCCCGGTGCGCGCTCGACCCCGTATCCACCGCAGCTTCCCCGCCGCTTGATAAGCCACATCCCGCTTGCCGGGACGCGGCCATAGGCCAGTGCCGGGTGCGTGATGCCGATGCTGGAAAGCCTATCCGCAAAAGCTGCCGGATCGTTTACCGCGAACAAGATCGCTGCGGGACAACCCACCAGCGGCCAGGATTGCGCGAGGGCGGCGAGCAGATGGGGTTGGGCTTCCCATCCACTGCCCCAAACCAACGGCAGCGCACCATAGGTCGAATGCAGCGTGGCCAGCGTCGCGAACAGTTCACGGGCATTGAAACCCAGGGGCGCATCGGGGGACAGTGTCACGGTAGTCACGCCGGCGGCTTGCGTATCGAGATCACCGAACAGATCCACCACTACCGGTCGGTAGCCGCCCGCACACGCCGCTTGGGCGAGCTGACGCCCGGAACGCGCGACGATCAGAACATCAGGCGCCGGCACGGCCTCAGCCATCATTTCTCATCGGATCGACCCCGGTGAGAAATGTCTAAACCGATTGCACCACAACCCCGCTGGGGGAGACGGTATCCGTTTGCGCACCATGGCTGATCTCAGCACCCCGGTTGCGTCCGCGATGGACGGAAAAGCTCAAACCGGCTACGGCACCAAAGCGGCCGGCGAGATCATCGAGGATCCGCCGTGCCCGCGACTCGCTGTCGATGAACACAAATCCCGTAGGACCCCAGGAGGTCTGACCGACCCCACAGATGGTATGCGCCGCCCGGATCCAATCGATGGCCTCGGCGACGTTGCCGCTGGTAAACGGACCGCCCTGCAAGGGGCCGAAATAATCCCCGATAGCCGTTTGTATCGCCGCAATGTGAGTACTGAACGACTCGAAGTTTCGCTCGATCAGGGCGGGGAATATCCCCATCAAGGTCAGCCGACACAATTCACCAACCGTTTCGTGTGCCATCGGCTCGATCGATTCAAACGCCGAAATCTCCGCCACGCCGTTCAGACCCCGGTGATTATCGTCACAGATCAGGAGCACGCGCCAGTCCTCGGGAAATGCAAAACGAGCGATCAGCGGCGGGACGACCGTGTCCTCGGCGCGCCCACCATCAATGACGAAGCCGCCAGTCTCAAAGACACCGATCCCGATACCGGATCGCTGACCACGGCCGGTAACGCTGGCGAGTTCGCGGATGTTGCGGTTCAATCCGAACGATCCAGCGATAGCGGCGGATACCGCTAATGCCAGCTGCGTACCCGATCCCAGCCCGGCATGGATAGGGATCGCGTTTTCGACCGTCAACGTGAGCTGCGACGGTAGATCGAGCGCGCGCAAGGTGCGACGGGCATATTCTTCCGCGCGGGCCGCATCATCGCCCGTTACGCGAAGGGCTGCGGAAGGCTCCGCGACGACGGTCGTCGAGAGATCTTCGAGCGCGAGTCCGAGACCGCCAAATCGGCGGCCGAGATCACCGTTGAGGTCGACAAAGCCCAGATGCAGGCGTGCGGGCGATTCAATTCTGATACGGCGGGACGGGAAACTCATGCGCGTCGTCGGATCCTCTTCGATCCGCACGATAGCGCACACACCGAATGCTTACTCTTAAAGGCGTAGTGTAGCGAATAGCGGCAGGATAGATAGTGCACGGCCGACCTCTCCCCGAGTGCCTCGGGTGAGGTGCCCAGCATGAGCAACCAATGGCCGTGCTCAAGCAAGACTCGGCTTCGAACGGGCGCGCAGCTTCTCAGCGGTAGCTATCGGTCTGGCGGCAAGTATTGGATGGGCACGAACACGCAATAGGGAAACATTCCAGTCCGCTACGCGGGCCTCTTGCAGGGGGAAATCTCCCCCTGCGCGCCCTTCACATAAAGGGTCAAATCATTCAAATCACCGAAGCATCAAACCCGGCGCTTTTTTCCGAACCCCAGCAGGCCCGCCAGCCCGCCGCCCAACAGCAGGACCGTGCCAGGCAATGGCACCGCGCCCGCGCCGACATCTCCATCGCGAACAGCCCAGGCGAACAGCTCGTCGCCCTTGAGGAACC
>DAOWDI010000242.1 GCA_030639105.1 Gammaproteobacteria bacterium
GGCTCGCGCCCCGCGGCACAATGTATCAAAATCGAACCACACGATACCGTCGGCATGATAACGTGTCCTGATTTCGCGGCCATCGATTTCGATCGAGCCACCCTGCTCACCGAGCTTGGGCGCAATATCGGTGAAGCGCTGCCTAAGCGCCTCGACTACCGCTTCACAATGCGGCGAATAATAAATGCCGGCCTGCTCCAACGCGCGTAGCCGATGATCCGTATCACCGGTCAATTCGACCACCTCCAGGTGCTTTTCGAGCAAGCCAATGACCGGCAGAAAACGGTCGCGCTGCAGGCCGTCCCGGTAGAGATCTCTCGGCGCCTCATTCGAGGTCGCAACGAGGCTGACCCCGTTTTCGAACAACGCCGCGAGAAGATTACCCAGAATCATTGCATCGGTGATATCCCCGACATGAAACTCATCGAGACACAAAAGGCGCAGTTGCCGTGCCCACCGCCGCGCAATCGACGCTAATGGATCGGCCTCGTGCCGAAGTCGTTTCAGTTCGCCGTGCACCTTGCGCATGAAGCTGTGAAAGTGAATCCGCAGTTTTTGTTCTATCGGCAGGCAGTCGAAAAAGGTATCTACGATATAGGTCTTGCCGCGCCCGACACGGCCCCACAGATATAAACCCCGTACCGGGTCGGTCGGTTTTCTCTTGAAGGTGAAAAACTTGTTCACAATACCGGGCGCCTGACGGCATTCGGCCGTCAGCAGGTCGCGATAGAGCCGCTCCGTATGGTCGATGGCCAACGCCTGGGCGCTGTCTGCAATGAGCTTTGAGGACCCAAGGTCGGTTTCGTAGCGTTGTCGCGGACTCAAAGACCCGTGACGGCGATGTCCGTATATCGATTGCTCATGGTGGTTGGATTCAGACATCCGTACACTATAAATAGGTCAAGCAAATTGGAAAGTGGCGCGGAAAACGCTGAGCGTTGTAACATCGCTCTGAGTCCAACACTTGGGCTGGAGTAATTATGGCGCAAATCGATCAAGTCCAAATAAAATTTGTCGCCATCGAAGATCGCTTACTGCTGCGCGTCTCGAGTAGCGGCGACCTCGAATTCCGCTTCTGGATGACGCGCCGATTTGTCAAATTGATCTGGCCTGCGCTAGGCAAAATGCTGAAAGAAACGCCGCGGATCCAAACCCAGCCATCCGCGGACGCAAAAAGGGAACTGCTAGCCTTCGAACACGAAAAAGCGGTCACTAATTCCGATTTCGATACCCCGTATAAAGACACGCCGAAAATATTACCGCTAGGCAAGGTTCCAATCCTGCTTGTGAAGATGCAAATGCGCCATAACGATGATGGTTCGATGGTTATGTCGCTCGGCCCGGAAGAAGGTGCGGGAATTGACCTGGCGCTCAATTACGGTCTGCTGCACTCGCTTGTGGAATTGATCGGCAATGGTGCAAGAATTGCCGAATGGGAACTGTCCTCGCCGATTGACGAAGGCTCCGGCATCGAGATACCAGATAACATGACGATGAACTGATGTGTTGGCCGTAATTTTTCCTGATGCACAGTCATCGTGGTGCTGTACCCTGGATCCCGAGCCCCTTGCAATTCATCAAAGAACATCACAGCACGACACTCGAATACGATAGCGAATGGCCTATCCTGTAATGCTCAGCAACGATTCCGGAAAATTTATCTATCTACTCGGATCCCTGCTCATCCTGTTGATCGCGGGCGCCTTCGTGCAGCATACCGATCTCGGCAACGTGATCTTCAACGTTATGCTCAGCGTGACGTTGCTTGCCAGCATCTACGCAATCAGCCACAACAGGCGCTTCGTCGCCGTAGGGATCCTCATGGCATCGCTCACTTTCGCATCGGCCTGGTTCGCACAGTTATCCGCGTCGATAATTTTCGCGCTGACGTCCGCGTTTCTTGGCTTTGTTTATTTCCTCTATGCGGCGGTCGTCATCCTCGTGCATATCTTCAGGTCGGCGGCGATTACGCTCGACGAACTGCTGGCATCGATCAGCACTTACCTACTTCTCGGGATCGGTGGCGGATTTGTTTTCCGGTTTCTGGAACTGCTTGATCCCGGCGCTCTGGTGAGTACGTCCAGCGTTGCGCCCGAAATATCGCCAGTCAGCCCGATGAGCGCATACATCTACTACAGCTTCACCTGTCTCACTACACTCGGGTTCGGCGACATCGTGCCGGCGACGCCGGAAGCGCGCGCATTCTCTTATCTTGCCGCGGTGATCGGACAGATATTCTTGACCGTTTTGATAGCACGATTCGTTGGATTACACATATCTCAAAGCGATCGCCAATGATGCGGATCCAGGCCGGGGATGCCGAAACACTACTTGGCGGTACACAACCAACCGACGGCGCGGTGTCTTGGTCGCAGGAGTTCGATCGCCCCAGCAAAGCGTCCGATCTATTCATCGTTCCCGGTAAACACCAACAACCGAACAGCGAACGATTGGAGCGGCATGATATCGTATTGTTCGGGACCAACATCATCTGGGAAATACGGAACGAAGCCGGCGAGTTTTTCGGTAAGGCGCATCTACAGGCTCTGATCAGGGAAAAGCAGTACGATTCGGCCGAGGCGATTTGCGATCGCATCATCCATACGTTGGAGTATTTCTGCGGGGCATCACGCCAGCGCGCTGATGTCACCGCTGTTGTCTTTCACCTTACCGCTTAGACCACAATGCCGATCATTGCGGTCATCGCCATTGTACTCGTGCTCACCGTGGTATTCGGCCCGCAGCTGTGGGCGCATTACATTTTGAAACACCACTCCAGGCACCGCGCCGAAATTCCCGGGACCGGCGGCGAACTTGCCATCCACTTAATTGAAAACAGCAAGCTTGAGGGGGTGACGGTAGAAAGGATTCCGCAAGGCGACCACTACGACCCGCTCACAAAGATCGTACGCTTGAGCGAGTCCGTTTATGACGGCAAGTCATTGACGGCTTTTGTCGTCGCCGCGCATGAGGTCGGGCACGCGATCCAGGACAAGTTTGATTACACGCCGCTCAAGCTTCGCACCCGCCTCGTTATGCTCACCCAGGTCAGCGAACGTATCGGCGCGACAATCCTCGTCGCATTACCGTTTGTCACTGTGTTGACAGGTGTGCCAGCGACCGGCACGTTGCTGTTCTTCATCGGGGTGTCCGTGCTGCTGGTTCCGGTCGCGGTCCATCTCGTGACGCTGCCGGTCGAATTCGATGCAAGCTTCAGGCGTGCACTGCCGATCCTCGCACTCGGCTATGTGCCGCGGGACGAACTGCCCGCGGCCCGCCGGATCCTCACCGCCTGTGCTCTGACCTACGTCGCGGCTTCGCTGTCGGCGCTGTTGAATTTCTGGCGTTGGATCTATTTCTTACGTCGCTGAGAAGCAGCATCCAGGTGCTCGACCGAAACTATCGCGCCGCCGACTGTCAATTTCACCTGCTGCTTGCGATCATAGGGACCAACCTGGCAGGCTGCCCGCAGGGCCATATTGCGAACGGTGCCCAATGAAACCTATTGCCGACATCGCCCAGAATCAAGATCGGCACGCTGCATGGCGCCGTGACCTCCACGCCCATCCGGAACTGGCCTACGAAGAACATCGCACGGCGAAGTTTATCGCGGAAAAGCTCGCCGAATTTGGGATCCCCACCGAGACCGGCATCGGCCGCACGGGTGTTGTCGCTACCTTACGCAACGGGACCAGCAACCGCAGCATAGGCCTGCGCGCGGACATGGATGCGCTACCGCTGCGGGAATTGAACAACTTCGGACATCGCTCGACCAACGACGGTATTATGCACGCCTGTGGTCATGACGGTCACACGACGATGCTGCTCGCCGCCGCCGAATACCTCGCCAATAACCGGCACTTTGACGGTACCGTGCATCTCGTCTTCCAGCCTGCCGAGGAAGGCGAAGCAGGGGCAAAGGCGATGATCGATGACGGCCTGTTCGAACACTTCCCGATGGATGCGATCTACGGCATGCATAACTGGCCCGGGTATCAGGTCGGTAAGATGGCAACGCGTAGCGGCCCCATCATGGCGGCGATGGATATATTCGAGGTCAGGATCATCGGCCAAGGTGGGCACGGTGCACTGCCGCATCTCACGGTCGATCCGATCCTCATCGCCGCACAGCTCGTCACGCAATGGCAGGGGATCGTCTCGCGCAACGTCAATCCCATCGATGCCGCGGTAGTTTCGGTCACCCAGTTCCACGCAGGCGATGCGTGGGCGGTTATCCCGAATGAGGTCGTATTACGCGGTACGGTGCGATCATTTAAGCCGGCGACGCGCGAGATGTTGCACGAGCGAATGAAACAGCTCACAACCGGCATCTGCACAGGTAACGATTGCGATTATCAATGGTGGTACGAGCACCGCTTTCCACCCACGATCAATTCAAAGACACAAACGGAGGCGGCGGGAGCAGCAGCGGCGGCACTGGTGGGCGGGGCGAATTTCAACCATGAAGCCGAACCCTCAACCGGTTCGGAAGACTTCGGTTATATGCTGGAAAAAAAGCCCGGCTGCTACATCCTCATTGGCAGCGGTTCGAGCGATGGCGGCTGCCCGCTGCACAA
>DAOWDI010000218.1 GCA_030639105.1 Gammaproteobacteria bacterium
AGCTTCACGAGGATCTTGCAGGACTCGACGTTCCGTTGATCTCCGCGGGGGGCATCGGCAGTCCCGGGGATTTCGCAAATGTCTTGCGGGTCGGCTATGCCGGGGCGCACGCTGAAGGTAGTCGGCAACTGCCCAGTGGTATTTTAAGCCGAGTCGTTGCTTGATCATCTCGGCGATCACCGGTGCGACGCCGCCGAGTTGGGCATGGCCGAAGGCGTCGCGAGTACCGGCCTCGGCAACGAATTGACCATTTGCGTTGCGCAGGCCCTCGGAAACCACAATCGCGCAATAGTCGTGGCGCGCGACACAATCATCGACGCGATTGATGAAATCATCCTCATCAAAAGCGAGTTCTGGAAACAGAATCAGATGCGGCGCATCCGCGGGCTGCTCCCGTGCGAGGCCTCCGGCCGCTGCAATCCACCCAGCATGTCGACCCATCACCTCGAGGACGAATATCTTGGTTGAGGTTTTCGCCATCGATGCGACGTCGTAGCCCGCTTCCCGAATCGATACGGCAACGTATTTCGCCACCGATCCGAAACCGGGGCAGGTGTCCGTGACAGGGAGGTCGTTATCCACGGTCTTCGGGATCCCAATGCACTGTAGCGGGTATCCACGCTGCGCGCTCAACTGTGCGATTTTATTGGTTGTATCCTGTGAATCGCCGCCGCCATTGTAAAAAAAATAGCCGATATCATGGGCTTCAAAAATCTGCAATAGACGTTCGTACTCCGCTTGGTTCTCATCCAGCCCTTTTAGTTTGTAACGGCATGAGCCAAATGCGCCGGCAGGCGTATGGCGCAGGGCCGCTATTGCTTCTTCCGATTCCCGCGATGTGTCGATGAGGTCTTCGGTCAACGCACCAATGATCCCGTTGCGCCCGGCGATGACGTTGCCGATTTTCCGCGGGTTCTCGCGTGCTGCCTGGATGACGCCGCAAGCGCTGGCGTTAATGACCGCGGTGACACCGCCGGATTGAGCGTAGAATGCGTTGCGTCTTCCCATCATTGTTCCTGGTATCCAATGAGTAATAGTCGGTAACGGCCGGTACAAATTCTCCCGCGTTGGATCCATACTAACGCTGCAATCTGGCGTGATAAAGCCGCGTGCCGCGCGGAACTCACTGGCCAACGGACAGCCTAAGGCCGACCGGTCCGGGGTGATGCCGGCGGGGAGTGCTAAAGAGCAAGCGGATGCAAGGCTAGCGATTAGTGAAGAACTATTCAAATCTGAAACCGACCGGGATCGGCGCGCGCTTGGTATCGTCTATCGTTGCGGGCCTCATAGGCTTTTGGGCCGTGGCCGCGCCAGCGGCTACTACGGAACTCGAAGACCTGCCCGATTTCGGTGATTCGGCCGGCGCCATCATTTCTCCCGAACAGGAAAAGCAGCTGGGTGAGGGTTTCATGCGCCAGATGCGGCGGTATGCGCCGATTGTGACCGACGAAGAGGTCGAGGACTATATTCAGAAGCTCGGTATGAGCTTGGGCGATCTCTCCGGTTATTACGGTGAGTTCACATTTTTTATGGTCGATGCCCCGGGCATCAATGCGTTCGCCGTGCCCGGCGGTTTCATTGGTGTACATACAGCGCTGATATTACAATCAAAAAGCGAGAGCGAAGTTGCCTCGGTACTTGCCCACGAGATCGTGCATCTGACGCAACGCCATGGTGCGCGCATGATCGAAGAGGCGCAACGCACGAATATTCCTGCCATGGCCGCGCTGCTTGGTGCGATAGCGCTCACGGCGATAAATCCGGAGGCGGGGTTTGGTGCGCTTACCGCGGTTCAGGCGGTTCAGGCACAGCGCCAGATAAACTTCACCCGTGCCAATGAGCGGGAAGCCGATCGGATCGGCATCCAATTGTTGTACGAGGCTGGTTACGATCCGCATTCGATGGCGGATTTCTTCCAACGGCTACAAACCGCCAGCCGCTACACTGATCCGGCATTTATTCCGGAAATTCTGCGTACGCATCCAGTTACCGTCAACCGCATCTCCGAGGCCAAAGAACGGGCCGAACGCCTGGGCAGCGTGCCGGTCCGTGAAGATAGCTATGAGTATCATCTCATTCGCACG
>DAOWDI010000124.1 GCA_030639105.1 Gammaproteobacteria bacterium
AGTTTTAGGACTCCTGGTGCCATCTTCGAACTCGGCGTACCGGTACTCGGTATCTGCTACGGCATGCAGACGATGGCCGCGCAATTGGGCGGCGGGGTCGAGCCCTCGCCGCTGCGCGAATTTGGCTATGCACGTGTCCGCGCCCGCGGCCACAGCCGTCTGCTCAAAGGCTTACAGGATGATGCGAACGAGCAGGGTCATGGTCTGCTCGATGTGTGGATGAGCCACGGCGATCACGTCACTACCTTGCCCCCCGGCTTCAAGTTGATTGCTTCGACCGACAGCGCACCAATCGCGGGCATGGCCGATGAGGCTCGTGGATTCTATGGGCTGCAATTTCATCCTGAGGTCACGCATACGAAGCAGGGCGCCGCGCTCATCAACCGCTTCGTCGTTGACATTTGCGGCTGCGACGGTCTGTGGACGCCGTCTAATATTGTCAACGATGCGACCGACAGAGTGCGTGAAGTCGTTGGCGGTGATACCGTTTTATTGGGCTTGTCGGGCGGCGTCGATTCCGCGGTGGTGGCGGCACTATTGCACCGGGCGATTGGTAGGCAGCTCGTTTGTGTGTTCGTCGATAATGGTCTACTGCGCCTCAATGAGGCTGATGATGTCATGGAGACATTCGAACGCCACATGGGCGTTCACGTCATCCGCGTAGATGCCGAATGGCGATTTCTGGCCGCACTCGAAGGCGTCGAGGATCCCGAGGCGAAGCGCAAGATCATTGGCCGCATATTTATTGAGATATTCGAAGAGCAGGCACGCCAGTTGGATGGCGTCACCTGGCTCGCCCAGGGCACCATCTATCCCGATGTCATCGAGTCCGCCGCCGCCGGCTCCGGCAAATCGCAGGTGATCAAATCGCACCATAATGTCGGTGGGCTGCCCGCGGACATGAATCTCGAGCTGATCGAACCGGTGCGCGAATTGTTCAAAGATGAAGTGCGAAAGTTGGGGGTCGAACTTGGTCTGCCGCGGGAGATGGTATACCGGCACCCGTTTCCCGGTCCTGGCCTCGGCGTACGGATCCTGGGTGCGGTCAACAAGCAATATGCCGACTCGCTGCGCCGCGCGGACGCGATCTTTATCGAAGTGCTGCGCACCTGGGGACTTTACGATTCCGTCAGTCAGGCGTTTGCCGTTTTCCTGCCGGTTAAGTCGGTGGGCGTTCAGGGTGATGCGCGCCGCTACGACTACGTGATCGCGCTGCGCGCGGTGGAAACGATCGATTTCATGACCGCGCATTGGGCGCATCTGCCCTACGAATTGCTCGATGAGGTGTCGCTGCGGATCATCAACGAGGTCGACGGTATTTCGCGTGTGACCTACGACATCTCAGGCAAACCGCCGGCCACGATCGAGTGGGAATAAACGGATGACGGTGGCTCCGCGGGTCGGTGTTAACGCCGGCGACGATAAAAAATGGATGCGTCATGCGCTGCTCCTCGCCGAGGTTGCCGCCTCCGTAAATGAAGTACCGGTAGGTGCGGTCATCGTCTGCGATGATGCGGTCATCGGCGAGGGTTACAATCGGCCGATCTCCGCCGTTGATCCCACCGCGCACGCCGAGGTCCTCGCCGTGCGCGCCGCGGCGCACCACCAAGGTAATTACCGGCTCTCGCGGGCAACGTTGTATGTGACCCTGGAGCCGTGCGCCATGTGCGGCGGCGCCATGCTGCACGCCCGGATCGCACGGTTGGTATTCGGCGCTTACGACCCCAATTCAGGCGCGGCCGGCAGCGTAATCGACGTATTGGATCAACCGCGCTTCAATCATCGCGTCGATGTTCAAGGCGGTGTGCTGGAGCGAGAGTGCGCTGTTCAGCTAGCGTCTTTTTTCCGCCAACGGCGCTGAGCCCATGACTCGATCAGATCCTGAAGCACTGGAATCGAATGCCCGCCGCCTGGGCGAGATCCTACGCGCGCAGGGAAGGCGGATGGTCACCGCGGAATCGTGCACGGGTGGTTGGATCGCAGAGACCCTGACTGCGATCCCTGGCAGCTCCGAGTGGTTCGACCGTGGTTATGTCACCTATTCGAACCGTGCTAAAACGGCGGTTCTCGGGGTCGCTGAACGGACGTTGCAAACGCACGGCGCGGTCAGTGCCGAGACCGTCGTGGAAATGGCGGTCGGTGCGTTGGCCGCGGCCAGTGTCGAGGTCGCGGTTGCCGTAACCGGTATCGCCGGACCCGACGGAGGAACCGCACAAAAACCGGTCGGCACGGTATGGTTCGGATGGTGCCTGCCCGGCCGGGAACCGGTAACCCGCGCAATGCTTTTTGCCGGCGATCGGCGCAGCGTCCGTGCACAGACCGTAGCGGTCGCGCTCGAAGGCCTGATCGAACTAAGCGCCGTGGCTGAGCCATCCTGGTACGCCCAGCACGTGCCCGGATGAGGCGCCTCTTCTTTGCGTTGTGCCCAAACGACACAATACGCGCGCAACTTGTGCACGCGGCGTCGAAGATCGAGTGTGGCGAAGGTCGGCGGATCGCTGCCGCGAACCTGCACGTGACCTTGCTTTTTATCGGGAACGTCGAGGATGCGAGTGCCGGGCGCCTCCAGACAGCCGCCGATCGCGTCCTCGGCGACCGTTTCGAACTGCACTTCGATAGGCTCGGCCGATGGCGGCGCAGCGGGATTGCGTGGCTCGCGCCGGCGGCGATTCCGAGCGGGTTGTCGGATCTGGTTGAGCAGCTCCATCGGCACATTCATGCCGCCGGCTTTGCACTGGAGACCAGGGCCTATCGACCTCACGTCACCATCTGCCGTTGTCTACCGAACGCGCCCCCACCGTCCGGCGAAGTCGATATTCGGTGGCGTGTCGACGAATTCGCTCTCCTCGAGTCCGTCATAATCCCCAGCACAGTGCGTTATGAGGTCATACGGCGATGGCCGCTCGCTGCGTCCGGGCGAGCGGCCCTGGGCCGGTAAAGGTAGGTGGCACGGCACTGATTTTTGCCGGCCAATTTGTTCTGGTCAATTAAACGGGGCGCTTATCTGTGCGATAATCCGATCCCTATCGGATACCCTCATCGCGGTGCGGAAATACGCCTAACACAAGGTTGGGGTCTTTTGTTAACGCTGGAAATTTTTCGGGGGAGGATCAATGGACGAAAACCGCCAAAAAGCGCTAGGAGCGGCGCTTGCACAAATCGAAAAGCAGTTCGGAACGGGTTCAATAATGCGTATGGGTGGCCCCGGTGTGGCGCGTAACATCGACGTCGTGTCGACCGGCTCGCTTAGTCTCGACATCGCGCTCGGCGTCGGTGGTTTGCCAAAGGGGAGAGTCGTCGAGGTCTATGGGCCCGAGTCGTCCGGGAAGACGACGCTCGCACTACATGTCGTCTCACAGATCCAAAGGCAGGGTGGCACGGCGGCGTTCGTGGATGCCGAGCACGCGCTCGACCCGCAGTACGCGGAGAAATTGGGGGTCAATATAGACGACCTCCTGGTGTCACAGCCCGACACCGGTGAGCAGGCATTGGAAATCACCGACATGCTCGTGCGCTCGGGGGCGGTCGACATCATCGTCATCGATTCCGTCGCCGCCTTGACGCCGAAGGCGGAAATTGAGGGCGAGATGGGCGATCACCATGTCGGCCTGCAGGCCCGGTTGATGTCCCAGGCGCTGCGCAAATTGACCGGCAATATCAAACGCGCCAACACCTTGGTCGTCTTCATTAATCAGATCCGCATGAAGATTGGCGTCATGTTTGGCAATCCAGAAACAACGACCGGCGGAAATGCATTGAAATTCTATGCGTCGGTAAGGTTGGATATTCGACGTACCGGCTCGATCAAACGTGGTGATGAAGTCATTGGCAACGAGACACGGGTTAAAGTCGTCAAGAATAAAGTGGCGCCGCCGTTCAAACAGGCAAATTTTGATATTCTGTATGACGAGGGTATTTCCCTGGAAAGTGAGCTCATCGAACTCGGTGTCGTGTACGGGTTGATAGAAAAAACCGGCGCCTGGTACAGCTACAAGGGAGAGCGTCTCGGCCAGGGCAAGGACAAGGTCAGACTCTTGCTGAAGGATAACAAGGAGATGGCAGCCGAACTCGATGCTGCGATCAGGGCTCAAGCGCTACCCGAAGCCGATGCTACCAAAACCGGGAAAGAAGAGGAGTCCATGGAGACCGAAGCCTGAGCATAGAGACGGCGCTGCAAATTCGCCAGCTGGCAATCGCCGCACTTGCGCACCGCGAACACAGTCGTGCCGAACTCAAACGAAAATTGTCGGCCAAAGGCTTCGCCGATCCCGATATCGATACGGAGCTTAAACGGCTGGCCGATGAACATTTGCAGGACGATAGCCGTTTTGCGGAGTCCTATATTCATCACCGCGCCGGGCGCGGTTACGGACCGATCAAGATACGTGCGGAACTGAAGCGGCGTGGGGTCGAGGAAGTACTATCGGCCGCGCTGTTCGAAGAGCTTGAGATAGATTGGAGCGAACGCGTGCAGGTGGCATGGCGCAAGAAGTTCGCATGTCCCGCCAGCGATTTCCGTGAACGAGCGAAGCAGGCGCGATTCCTTCAATATCGCGGATTCACACATGACCATATTGCGGCTGTATTGGATGCAACGGACTAGAATCTATCTGGCAACATGAAAACGTCGGAAATTCGAAGCGCGTTCCTCACGTTCTTTGAGGAGAAAGGACACACGCGAGTCATGAGTAGCCCACTGGTGCCGGCTAACGATCCTTCTCTGCTGTTTACCAATGCGGGTATGGTCCAGTTTAAGGATGTGTTTCTTGGTTTAGAGGATCGCGGTTTCTCCCGTGCGACTACGAGCCAGCGCTGTGTGCGTGCCGGTGGTAAGCATAATGATCTCGATAATGTGGGTTACACCGCGCGCCACCACACCTTTTTCGAAATGCTCGGAAATTTCAGCTTCGGTGACTATTTTAAGCGTGAGGCGATTGAGTTCTCATGGGAGTTGTTGACGAAAAGGTTTGGGCTGTCGCCGGAGAAACTCTGGATCACCGTCTACGAAGACGACGATGAAGCCGCCGATATCTGGCTGCACCATATCGGTGTCGACCTTCAGCGTTTCTCACGTTTGGGGGAAAAAGATAATTTCTGGATGATGGGGGACACCGGACCATGTGGTCCGTGTTCCGAAATATTCTACGACCATGGCCCGGAGATCGCCGGTGGACCGCCCGGATCGCCGAGCGCCGACAGTGATCGGTACATCGAGATCTGGAATCTCGTATTTATGCAGTACGAACGTGATGCTGAGGGTCGGTTGGCGGCAATTCCGCGGCCATCGGTAGACACCGGCATGGGGCTCGAACGCATGGCGGCAGTCATGCAGGGGGTACACAACAATTACGATATCGATCTCTTCCGCGGTTTGATCGCTGCACTACGCGCTTTCGCGCCTGCTGGCGAACTGGAAACCACTTCTCTAAGAGTGATTGCGGATCATATTCGTGCTTGCGCATTTCTGATCATGGACGGGGTTATGCCGTCAAACGAGGGACGGGGCTACGTACTGCGCCGGATCATCCGCCGCGCCCTGCGTCACGGCAACAAGTTGGGATTTACGGAGCCATTTTTCTACCGTCTGGTGAGCGCGCTGGAACACCAAATGGGTGCCGCCGTTGCGGAACTTGCCGGCACCACCGCCCTGATAGAAGTGACATTGAAACAAGAGGAGGAACGGTTCGCGGAGACGCTCGATCAAGGCTTGAAGATATTCGAAGCCGCGGTGGCCGACCTTGGCGGTCGGACGATCCCGGGCACGGTCGCCTTTAAGCTCAACGATACGTACGGCTTCCCGGTCGATCTGACGGCCGATATCGCACGCGAGCGGGGGCTCGATATCGACATGAAGGGATATGCAGCAGCAATGGACGCGCAACGCGAGCGCGCCCGTGCCGCAAGTCAGTTCGGCGGTACTGATACCACCGGTACAATTCCAGCCCAAGCACTCGCAAATATCGGTTCTAAACAGGTTTTCTGCGGCTACGAAACTACCGAACATGTGGCCAAAGTTGTGGGGCTTTTCGTGGATGGTGGATGTGTCCGCGAGGTGAACGCCGGCGATAGTGGGGTGGTCGTGCTGGATACAACGCCGTTTTACGCCGAATCAGGTGGTCAGGTTGGAGATCTCGGGACGATCAGCACGCCCGATGCAGTGCTCGATGTCCTCGATACCCAAAAGCAGGGCGGATTGACCTTGCATCACGGCACGATTAAAAGTGGGACCCTGCACCTAGACGAACTCATCGAGGCAACTGTTGCCGGCGAGCGGCGTCAGGCAACGCGTCTCAATCATTCCGCGACGCATATACTGCATGCGGTGCTTCGCGGCGTACTCGGCGAGCATGTCGTGCAGAAGGGTTCGCTGGTGGAGCCCGCGCGGCTTCGATTCGATTTTTCGCATCCACAGGCGCTGAGTGCGGATGAATTGAGGCAAATCGAACGGCTGGTCAATGAGCAGATCCGCAAAAATAGCGTGATTGAAGTCGAAGTCATGCCCTACGACAAAGCAATCGAGACCGGTGCTATCGCACTGTTTGGCGAAAAATACGCCGATGAGGTGCGGGTGCTGCGTATGGGGAGGTTTTCCATCGAGCTCTGCGGCGGAACGCACGCGAGCAGGACTGGCGACATTGGTTTGTTCAAACTGATTTCAGAGGGCGGAA
The DNA here is from genome assembly GCA_030639105.1 of Gammaproteobacteria bacterium. GTDB lineage: Bacteria > Pseudomonadota > Gammaproteobacteria > UBA11873. The sequence continues at coordinate 6,669 of DAOWDI010000124.1, forward strand.
TCGCGGCGGGCGTGCGCCGTATCGAGGCGGTTACGGGTGCCGCTGCGCTGGACCATGTACAAGTCAGCGAGCGCGGACTGAAGATCATTGCACGGCAGGTGAAGGCGACAACCGATGATGTAGGGAAGAAGATCGAGCAGCTGGTTGAACGCGCGCGTGCGCAGGAAAAGGAAAATCAGGCCCTGAAGGATCGTCTCGCGGGACAATCAAGCGGAGATCTTACGGATAGGGCGGTTGCCGTTGGCGACATCAAGGTCGTCAGCGAGGCCATCGAGGGCGCCGATGTCGGCGCGTTACGCAGTGCGATGGACCGTTTGAAGGATCGCTTGGGGCGCGCGGTGATTGTGCTTGCGACCGTCGAGGATACGAAAGTCCGACTCATCGCTGGGGTGACCAAAGACCTTACCGACCGCTTGGCGGCTGGCGAGCTGGTCAACTTCGTTGCCCAGCAGGTGGGTGGCAAGGGTGGTGGGCGCCCCGATATGGCTCAAGCCGGTGGCAATGATCCCGACAGACTCAAAGCGGCGCTTGGCAGTGTCGAGGCGTGGGTTCAAGAGCGGGCAGATTAGGGCGCAACCGAACATTGGTGAATCTCACCTCGACAAGGGCGCCGATCCCGCAATTCGTTGTACACTACGCCGTTTGATCAGCGACAGCTGCATCTCGCTCGTTAATGTTTCTTGCTGGTGGCCCCACAGTGCGATAGTTACCCACCGCCTGCGGGATGTGTTTAGTGGATAGTCAACCATGAGTCTCATCGTACAAAAATATGGCGGCACATCACTCGGTGGCGTCGAGCGGATCAGGGCGGTCGCCAGGCGTGTCCGCAATGTACACGCCGGTGGTAACAAGGTCATCGTCGTGGTCTCGGCGATGGCCGGCGAAACCGACAGGCTGTTGGCTCTGGCGAAGGATATCGTTGAGGCACCCCGCGGGCGCGAACTGGACGTCCTGTTATCGACCGGAGAACAGGTCACG
>DAOWDI010000031.1 GCA_030639105.1 Gammaproteobacteria bacterium
TACCGTGAACCGCCACCGTCTCGCGAGATTTCAGTGCCGCCCCTCGAACTCGACGCGGTGTGTGCGCCCGAATACGATGCTTGGCGGTCTGCCCATGATATCGACGGCGCTCAGATTGCGGCCGTAACTGACTGCATCCCCGACAACCCCTGGGATGTCGCCGTCGCGGTACGCGGCGCGAATAATGTTTCGCCGGCAACGTTGATGCAATCGTTATTTGCGCCGGACACGGTCGAGAAGGGTGAGGATCGTGACGGCGATGGCGACCCGGACGTCATCGATATCCGCCTTGAGGTGATGGAGCTCAACGGCAAGTCACCCGACGGTCCCGAAGTCGTGCCCCAGTATGAGATTGGGCCGGGCATCATGCCGGGGTTTTGGGTTTTTGCACCCAAGACGCGCGGCATGACGACGATCAACCTCGAATCATTGGTGGCGAATCGGGTGATTCGCCTGCCGGCGCCGGTGATCCGGATCGAACAGGGCGATGAGGTACGGATCACCCTCGAGAACTCACACTATCTGCCGCATACGATCCATTTCCACGGGCTGGACCATCCCTTCAAGACACCGGAAGGCAACGGCAACGACGGGGTGCCATTGTTGAGTGAGCATCCGCTTATGCCAGGTGAGGCGAGGACCTACTGGCTGCGGCCGCGGCACGCGGGGACGATGTTTTATCATTGCCATGTGCAACCGCAGTCACACATCCTGATGGGCCTACAGGGTATGCTCGTGGTAGAGGAAAACCGCCCGCATAACTGGGTGCAGACCTTCAATCTCGGTGCCGGAAGGGTGCGATCCCCGTCAGTCGCGGTACTTGAGGCTTACGATCGCGAATATGATCTGCATTACCTTGAGATCGATACCCAATTGAACAATCGCATACAGCGTTTCAACGATCCGCGTCTGGTCGCGCGCGCCATTCACCGCGGCTACAATATAACTGATCGCGACGCGGATTATTTCGTCTTAAATGGTCGCTCGTTCCCGTATACCCTGCGCGAATCAGTGATCGCGGTGCAGTCAGGCAAAAAAAACCGGATCCGGATCCTCAATGGCGGTAGTGAAGGTCTGGCCCTACACCTGCATGGCCACAAACCGATATTGACGCACCGCGATGGCGTTCCGGTGGGGGGCGGTGAGCCGATCCAGCGGGATGTGTTCTGGATAGCCAGCGCGCAGCGGATCGATCTCGAGTTGAATACCGTTGACGATGGGCTTAATGCCTACGGGGAAGGCGCCTGGTTGATGCATGACCACCGTGAGCAGGCCGTAACGTCAGACGGAATCGGGCCGGGCGGTAGCGTGAGCGTGGTGGCATACGAAGATTTTCTCGGGCCGCGCGGCCTGCCGCAAATGGTTGGTGGTCTACAGAGTCTGGCGCCGTACTTTTCGCCCGCATACTACGCGGGCGAGGTACCGGTGCTCATCGGCATGCACGGACATGATCTGCTCGATCCGCAGGAGCGCGGCGCGGGTGCTTCGAAAGATTGGATGTTCTGGTTTGGGGTGTGTTTGCTCGCCTTGTTGATCCTGGGTCTCCCCGTATTCAGGCGGCGCTCCGTGAAATGAACGGTTGCGCATGCGCCCGGCGATGGTTCGCCCCGTTCATCGTTGCCCTTGGTGCGGTGGTTACAATGCCCGCCTTTGCGCGCGATCAACATCATCATGCCATGACACTCGATCGCGACGGCATGGTGATGAATGCGAATGCCGATACTTTGCCCGAAGACTGTAGTGAAATCTCCGATAATATCGAGATCGAGATCCGAGTGGGACGGGATCATGCGCTTCGAGGCCTCACTTACGGTTTCAATCAACACGAGTGGCGAGTACCGCCGTGCTCGCGTCTCATAGTAACGCTGGTTAATGAGGATGAGGTGCGCCATCAATGGATGGTGCACGGCTTACCGCGTTATCTCTATCCGCAGGGCATGTTTCATCTCGAAGTGAGTGGTGGTAAGCGCAAGACCGGAACATTTATCGTACCGAGCGACGACGCAACCTATCTCGCTCACTGCGATATCTCCCAGCATACGGAGCAGGGGCTTAAAGGCCAGATTGTGGTCGGGGGTGGCGGTGATTCGCTGCCGAGTATTCCGGGGATCAGCGCCCCGCGCTTTCCTGATCGCTATTAGGAGTGGTTTTGGGATCCAGGCTTCCGGGGCCGGGTTCAATCGGGATCCTGAAGTCGCTATAACCCGTCTTATTCTCGCTCGTTTGGGTTGTTTGAAGCCGGCCAGCTTTTCCTCGCAGCCAGTCCGGGACAAGTAACGGCCGGGCGCCAATGATGCCGGGATGCTGGTTTCCGGAGCACGGTAGGAGGGTTAGCTTGCGGATGCGCCCCGGTTCGACGGCGCGCCGACCTCAGTCTTCGCCGAGAACCGCCACGTGGTCGACGGATAGGCGGTCCGAGGGGGACCGGTGTTCCGTGTGCCGCTCGGCACATCTGCGATAGTACGGGTTGCGTTTATTTGTCGATGCAGATGCCGCCCGCGGGCTCGGCGTTTCGGCAAGGAGGTAAAGTTCATGCGTGTTCAACATCATCATCTTCTCGTATGTATTCAGTTCTAGTGTCGGCATTAAGGTGTCGAAACTTAACGCATATTTCCCCTCTTGACAAGCGATTACTTATGTGAGCCTGGGATCTGCGAGCAAGTTCACATTCATGTACTGGTTTAGCCCAGAAAACCGATCAGTGTGGCGTTGCACGAACTCGTGATCAAATACAAACCCATGGTGGAAGAGAAATATGGCCGCGGACGAGTGATATCGTACTGAGGAGATTCAAGGCGCAATCCGAGTAGGTGTCCTGCGAGGTTCAAGATCTCGCTCTACGCGCCGCTCCTAGGGGAGAGGCGTCTGACAGACGGAGCAACAAGAGAGGTCCCAATGGGCGCCGCTAATCGACGAAACACCGCTACCCAGCGGGCCGGAGCAACCGCCAACAGCTACCGCGAAGGCCTTGATCGGGCGTCAACCCATCCTCGATCGGGACGGCAAATTACACGGCTATGAACTCCTGTTTCGGCCCGATGGGACGAAGCGGCCGTTCGACGGCAACCATGCCACCGCCAATGTCATCATGAATGCGCTGACGGAATTCGGCCTCGATCACGTGACGGGCCCGCACCGCGCGTATATCAATTTCACCGCCGAGTTGCTCCAAAACGATACGGCCTTGTTGCTGCCCCGGGATCGGGTCGTCATCGAAATCCTGGAGGACATCACCGTCGATAACAAACTTGTCGAAGCCGTGACCGGACTTTCGCGCAGCGGTTATCAATTGGCGCTGGACGATTTCGTCTACGACACCAAGTGGAACCCGCTCATCCGTGTGGCGAATACCATCAAGATCGATGTGCTCTCCATGGATATCGAAAACGTTGCCGCACATGTGGTGAAGCTTAAGCGTGGCCGGATGAAAATGCTGGCTGAAAAGGTCGAGACGCATCAGCAGCACTTGCAGCTGCTGGAACTCGGTTTCGACCTCTTCCAGGGCTATTACTATGCAAAGCCGAATATCGTATCGCGCCGTCGGATACCGGAGAACCATCTTGCGGTAGTGCGGTTGCTTGCGGCGCTGAACGACTGCTCAGCCTCAATGGAAGAGATCGAGGGGCTCATTGTCGAGGATGTATCATTGAGCTATCGTCTGCTCCGCTATCTTAATTCGGCATTTTTTGCACTGCCGCAAAAGGTCAATTCGATCCGGCGCGCCCTCATCTACTTCGGCATCGATATGCTGCGCCGATGGGTGAGTATCCTGGTGATGGCAAAAGTCAGCGGTAAACCCCAGGTGCTCATGCAAAACGCCCTCGTGCGTGCCCGTATGTGCGAAGGCCTGGCGAAGCATAAGGAGTTACCTGATCCGGAGACCTATTTCATGGTCGGGCTCTTCTCGATACTTGACGTCCTGTTAGATGCGCCCATGGCCACCGTGATCGAGCCGCTGCCGCTATCGGCAGAGATCGTAGACGCGTTGGTCAATCGCGGCGGCGATCGCGGCGCAGCGCTGAAATGTGCGTGTGCATATGAGGAATGCCGCTGGGCGGACGTTAAATACGATGGTGTCGAACGTGAGGGGATCGGTGAGGCCTATCTGGATAGTGTCGAGTGGGCCTTCGATGCCACCTCAGGGCTTTGATGGCTCCTAGATTTCAAGCTTGGTTCTACTCGATGCTCGCCAGCCGTCGAACTAAATGCGCGGTTACTGCATCGATCCCACCGTCTTTCGCGATATAGCTAAAGTCCGAGCGGAAGGTTCGCGCCAAGCTTGCCCCGCTGAACGAGACATCAAACAGTAGCCATTTCTCTCCTCGCTTGATCAGGCGAAAATCGAGCGGTACGGCATCAGCGTCGGCAACCTTGAACGCCGCCATCACCACCGCGGTATTGTTGCGGCGCACTGGATCGTCTTTGATGTCTAATTGGATCTTTTGGCCGTTGGCCAAGGCCAGCGCATAGGTGTTGATGATGTATCCTTCGAATGCCTGGAGGAATCCCGACTGCTGGTCGACGGACGAATTAATCCAATGGTCCCGCAGGATCCATCGTGCGAGCGACAAGTAGTCGATATGGGGGTTCAGCAGGGCAGCAAAGATCTCACGTACGGACTCATTTGACAAAGTATCCGCCTGTCTTTGTATTTCAATACGGGTCAGCAGTTCATCGAACATCTCGCGTACGACGACTTCTGGATCTTGGGTTGCTGCGAGACAGACCGGGGTAATGAGGGCGAACAGTGCCAGGCAACGGGCCGCAAAGGTCCAGGATGACATTCGCGGATTCACACTGCATGGAAATTTATTCATTCACCAGCCTCTAAAGACATGTAGGCAACCCTCCGGTAATACACGCCGACGTTACCATATCGGTCGCCGGCAAGGCCATCCGAAGCGCGCAGGAGACCGCACGGATTGATGAGCGGGTCACACCTTAACGCGGTTTTGGCTAAATTATTGAACAGCGGCAGCAAGGTTTGGGCTTCCCAGTTGTCTCAATGCCGCTTCCCCTACGGTCTTAACGATATGAGCCTGGCCGGTGCAGCGGCACAGCCTGCTGATAGGCTCCAAGGAGTACATCCGTGGTTTGGATTGACTCCCCATACCAGACGCGTTAGCCTTTTTTCACTTCAGTGAGGGCCGAACGGAAAACCTGATCCGGGAAGGCGGACCAGCATGCCATACTCCATTGAAGGTTGCCTATGGAATGCCATGGTCATTGACGGCGAACAGATAGGCTATGTGTCGGTCGACGGGAGATCAATAATGCCTGACTCAAATCCTCGCGAACTCGGGGTCGATTCGGCCTGCGTCGGTGCCTGTATTGGCGTCGATATCGAATCGTGACGTTGCTGGTCGATTAGTTTCGCTCATTCGATGCGCTCAGAATTGCTGGAAGCCCTGGGTGCGGCGAGTGGTATCGTCTGCTTGGTTGGCGCCGGTGGCAAGAAGACGACGATGTATGCGCTGGCGCGAGCGCACCCGGGGCGCGTGTTATTGTCGTCGACCGCGCACATGTATCCCTACGACCGCGATGCCGTCGATACCGTGGTAATGCTGCCCGACGCCGATGCGCCGCTGCCGGAATTGGGAAGCCACCGCGTGGTAGCCGTTGCGAGTGCTACACAAACACCGAAACGTGTCGGCGGGCTGGAAGCGGAGCGGATACGGGATATCTACGCGGGCCATGGTTTTGATCTCTGCGTCATCAAGGCCGACGGCGCGCGCGCGCGATGGATCAAGAGCCCGGGCACGCATGAACCGGTGATTCCGGCATTCGCCGATACCGTTATCCCGATCGTATCGGCTCGGGTGATCGGCCGGGCGCTGGATGATGATATTGCGCATCGGCCGCAACGATTGACACGACTCTTGGGCATCGAATCCGGTGAAACGATCACACCGGCGCATGTTGCCGATCTCCTATCCCATCCCGAAGGGGCGTTGAAGGGCGTCGGCGAGGCCAATGTCGTGCCGCTGATCAATATGGTCGATGACGATCACCTGTACGTGCTTGCGCGGGAGGCTGCGACAACCGCGCTGGCGCGGACCGATCGTGTATCCCGGATCGTGCTGGCGTCGATGAAACATGGCCGCCTGGTCGAAATTGTCGAACGGGCTGGGGTGATGCTGTAGCGGGTCAATACGGGCAGGGTGACGATCGGTATCACGTGGCTTCA
>DAOWDI010000198.1 GCA_030639105.1 Gammaproteobacteria bacterium
AAATATGCGGTTGGCGCGATTATTTGAAAGCCATATTACTATGGGATTCGTATTTCGCGACCTGGCCTTATATGTGACAGGTAGTGTTTTATTTTCGATTAACAAAATCAGAAGTGAATTGACCAAAGCTGTGGCGGAAGGTTATTAATCAGTTTGGAAAGAGTTTATATATAGTCAAATATACTTGACCTCTATTCATATACTTTCCTATTCTTCTTTTCCTTTATTACTCCTATTACTTGACTCCTATTACTCTATTTGGTATGTCCTCAACGTCGTATTTTGTTGTGGCGGCGTTGCCGAGGATGACGGCATCAAGATCTACTGGGGCGGCGCCGATAGTGTGATGTGCGCCGGTACCGCAAATCAGGACGCGCTCATCGATCGCTGCCTGCATCGTTCACGTACACCGCTATGATCACACGGCGTGTCCCATCACCGCCCGAATAGCCATTTCCCGTGCGCCGAGCAGCGCAACCTTGGGATTGAGCACGATGCTGACCGGTATGCCCGCCAGCAATCCGGACATGCTCGGATTGTCGAGGAAGGCCGCCATGAAACCACCGGCGCGCAGCGCGGCGATGATCTTCGGCGCGATCCCACCCACCACGTAAACGCCGCCGCGTGCGTTCACGGTCAAGGCCAGATTAGCCGCCTGCGCACCGTAGATGCGCACAAAGCGCTCGAGCGTGAGCCTTGCCAGTTCGCTCCCGCCATGCACGGCATGATCGCAAATGGCTGCCGCCGGATCGGCACCGCGCAGGTCGCGCGCGAGTGCCGGGGAGACGGCGCCGTAGCCGTGCACGGCGAGAAAATCGAAGATCCGCTTCAATCCGGCGCCGGACAAAAGATGTTCGCAGCTTACCCGTCCGATCGCCGCTTGGAGGTCGACCAGAAGATCGACTTCCAGCGCATCGCGCGGGGCGAAATCGACATGCCCACCTTCGCCCGCGAATACCTCATAGGCATCGCCGCGCCGCGCCATCCAAGCCTCCCCTAGTCCTGTCCCGGCGCCGATCAGCGCGCAGTTCCGATGCGTCTCGGGATCCCCGGCGTGGAGTACCAACAGGTCCGACGGTTCGAGGCAGGCGATGCCGTAGCCAGCACCCTCGAGGTCGTTGAGCAGGCGCATATGGGCGCCGCCGAGATGTCGTTGCAGGCGGCCGGCGTGCACGGACCAGGGCAGGTTCGTCGGCTTGACTTCTTCACCGCGTATCGGCCCGGCGATGGCCAGGCATGCTCCGTTGATGTCCGCGCGAGGTTCCTTTACCCCGCCCATAAAGCACGCCAGGATTGGTTCGAGATCGTCGTAGGCGCGGCTGTCGTAACGTTCCTCGGCGATGATGCAATACTCCCCATCGGCGTAATCGGTAAGCTGCAGCAGGGTCTTGGAACCGCCGATGTCACCTGTGAGTATTCGCATCACGGTTTCTCCTCGCTATTGTTCAATATCCCATGGCCGCACGCGGAATTAGCTAACCGGGATCAGGTTCGCCGCGATCTCGCGCCGCTGCGTTCGACCACGGATCACCCCGGCGGACGATGCCGATCTCGTGTGTCTGCAGGAACTCGATGTCGGACGCACGCGCATCGGCAGCGGGGTCAAGGCGGACAAGCTGCCGAGCCTCGCACATAGACCACGACTCGAGCCGCGCGGCGCCCGGTGGGTCGCGGTGCAATTCAACGGACAAGGAATCCAGATCGTGAATACGCACCTCGGCCTACTACCGCGCGAGCGGGCAAAGCAGGTCGAAGTGCTCACCGTAAAGAAGGGGGGTCCGAGCAGGGACTGGCTTAGCCCACATTTGGGATACATCAAAACTCCCCGGGCACGCTCGCGCATTCAGCACTGGTTCAGGCAGGAGAACTACGAGCAGAATGTTTCACTTGGCCGGCAATTACTGGAGAAGGAACTGCACCGTATGGCGTTGGGCGAAGTGAACTTCGATAAGCTGGCACGCAAGCTGAAGTTCAACAAGGCCGACGATATGTTCAGGATGCTGGCGGAGGGTGAGTTGAAGCCCGTCCGCGTGGTTCATGCTGCGCAAGAAATGATTGCCCCCCAGACCATCGAGGAAACACCGGTCATCCCGACCCGCATGCATCGCCCGGATACGCCCCGCAAAGAGTTC
>DAOWDI010000058.1 GCA_030639105.1 Gammaproteobacteria bacterium
ATCGTCGGTACGGCACTGAAAACCCACTTTCAGATCTCCAGCCCGCGGATCGGTGTTTGCGGTTTGAATCCGCACGCAGGTGACAACGCTCATTTTGGCTTTGAGGACCGCGATATAATCGCCGCGGCGATTGCGCGAGCACGCGAGAAAGGCCTCACGGTACTCGGCCCAATGCCAGCAGACAGTGCGTTCGCACCGGAAATTCGTGGATCGGTAGACGCTTACATCACCATGTACCACGACCAAGGTCTACCGGTGATCAAAGCGCTAGGTTTTGGCGAAATTGTAAACATCACGCTGGGGCTACCCATTGTGCGGACGTCCGTCGACCACGGTGCCGCTGTAAGCCTCGCCGGCTGCGGCCGCGCCAGAGCAGACAGTTTGCTCGCGGCCGTGCGGATGGCCATCGAACTCAGCACCCGAAGGGCACGGTGAGCCCACCACGCGCACGCAAACGCTTCGGTCAGCACTTCCTGATCGATCCGCATGTGATCGACGAGATCATGGCGCTCATTTGTGCGCGTAAACACGACCACCTTGTTGAGATAGGACCCGGTCGCGGTGCTTTGACGGCACCACTGCTGGCGTCGGGTGCACGGCTCAGTGTTATCGAGATCGACCGGGATCTCGCCGCATTCATCATCGCTAGATTGGGTTGCAATCCAAATCTCGAGGTCCATCTAGCCAATGTATTGGACGTTGATTTCGCTACCCTAAACGAGGGTGCGCCAATGCGGGTCATCGGCAATTTACCCTATAACATCTCAACGCCGCTGATCCTCAACCTCATCGACCAGGCTGCGTGCATCCGGGATATGACGTTTATGCTGCAAAAAGAGGTTGTCGATCGGCTCGCGGCGAGCCCGGGTTCGAAGGATTACGGCCGGTTGTCGGTCATGGTGAAGAGCCGTGCGCGAGTTGAGCCCTCTTTCGACGTCCTGCCAGCGGCTTTCGACCCACCACCGAGGGTCACCTCAAAACTTGTGCGCATTACGCCACAACAAGACAGCCTGTCTCATGAGGGCAGGCGCGAACTCGAGTCTTGTGTGCGCATCGCGTTCGCACAACGCCGGAAGATCCTGAAGAATACGCTCGGAAAGTGCATTAGCCATGACCTTCTGATCCATTGCGGGATTGCACTCGAGCGCCGCCCCGAAGAGATCAATGTCGACGCCTACGTACATCTGGCGCGGTCGCTTAGCGGCGATTGACCGCACTGCATTTGCGTGCTGTTGCTCTACTCATCATTGAGCACCTGCAATTAAGTCATTGAGCATAAAGCACACTTGCTCTTACCCACAGATACTGTGGATAACACTGTGGAAATCGTGCATTCAAGCGCTAGTTTATCGCGTATCCGTTACCGTTGAGTTAGATCGAACAAGAATTATACAAACTGTTAAATCATCTGTCTTTCAAATAATTAGCGGTTAAATTCATCAATTGACATCGTCCAAGCATCCTAAGCCAATGTTACTTGGTCGGTGGCGAGGACATTGTGCATAAGGGGATCAATCTGGAGCGCCCATGGGTCCGTGATCGAATGCTGAGACCGGGCGGTTATCGTTTCAACCGCCATCGGAAGCTGTCCTGGGTCGCTGCTCTGAGCGCTTATATAAGGTCGAGGCCAGGTATCCTCGAGGCAGCAGGGCAATAGTTCGGCCGTGCCCACTATTGCGAGGCGGCCACCCGTCGCAGCTTGCGGGACAAAAACCAATGCCGCACCGCGGCCCCTCATCCCACCAACATGGCCACTACGGGATGCTGCCCATCTCGACAAGCATTCGTCATTGGCCCGCAGGTCGAGTAACATTTCGTGCTCGGCTGTCACCGGTCGTTGCACTATCACAACAATATTTAATTTTCTTATGCACGGGCTACCGCATCTAATGGAATTCTCCGGCGAACAGGGCCGGTGGATGGCCTACATGGACTACCAAACATCTTCATGCGTCACGCGTCCAAGGCAGCAGAACTCGTCAGTCGCTTAAACGAGATCATCGGACGCATGACCGCCTGGCTGGTCGTAGCGATGGTCGGTCTGACGCTGTACGACGTCGTGATGCGTTATCTGTTTCGCAGCGGGTCGGTGGCCCTGCAAGAGTTGGAATGGCACCTGTTCGCGTTGGTCATTCTGTTCGGTACTGGTTACACGTTTAAGCATGGCGACCATGTACGCATCGATTTGTTCTATGCCGGTGACCGGGTCTCAGACCGCCAACGCCTACTGATCGATATCGCCGGCAATCTATTCTTTCTACTGCCCTTCGCCACACTCATCATCTGGAGTTCCGTCCCGTTCGCCTACGATGCATTCATGCGCGCGGAAGTATCTCCCAACCCGGGTGGATTAAGCCAGCGCTGGCTGTTGAAGGCCGCGATCCCGGCTGGATTCGTGCTGCTGGCCTTGCAAGGCATCGCGGACACCATCAAGGGCATAATCGAACTGATGCGCAAGCACTGAGCGATGGAAATCTGGGCATTAGTCATGTTCGCCGTCGCCATGGCCGCGTTATTACTCGGCTATCCAGTAGCGTTCACGCTCGGCGCCGTCGCTCTGCTATTCGGTTCGATCGGACTCGGGATCGACTTCTTTTCGCTTCTCCCCTTAAGGATCTGGGGCGTGATGACCAATTTTACTCTGCTCGCCGTCCCCCTGTTCGTCTTCATGGGTGTAGTCCTGGAGAAGAGCGGCCTTGCCGAGGAACTCCTAGAGACGATGGCGATGCTATGCGGCCGCCTGCGCGGGGGTCTCGCCTTTTCCGTGATTCTCGTCGGCGCCCTACTCGCGGCAACCACGGGCGTCGTCGGCGCGACAGTGGTCACGATGGGAGTCATTGCCCTGCCGGCGATGTTGAAACATGGATATTCGCCGGCACTGGCGACCGGAACAATCGCCACGGCTGGTACGCTCGGCCAGGTTATTCCGCCCAGTATCGTATTGATCCTGCTCGCTGATGTCATCGGTGTCCCGATTGGCTCGCTGTTTATGGCTGCCGTCATCCCGGGTTCGATGCTAATACTCCTGTACACGGCTTACCTTGGGACGAAAGCCTGGTTGGATCCGGCGAGCGCGCCCGCGGTACAACCTAGCGATGGGCAACCGATAGCGGCACGAGTCCTTAAGAGTCTTGTTCCCCCATTCGTTCTGATCATCGCGGTGCTGGGCTCAATCTTTTTCGGCATTGCCTCGCCGACCGAATCGGCCGCAATCGGCGGGGCGGGTGCAATAGTGTTGGCGGCTGCGCACCGAAGGCTGAGCCTGAACAACCTCCAGCTTGCGGCGCTGCAGACGATGAAGCTCACGACTATGGTATTCACCATATTGATCGGGGCGACCGCATTCGGATTAGTATTCAAAGGGATGGGCGGCGATCGCCTCGTCCACGAAATCTTTATCGGACTTCCAGGGCACAAATGGGGCTTTATCTTCGTTAGCCAGATGGTAATTTTCGTCTTGGGGTTTTTTCTCGATTTTGTGGAGATATGCTTTATCGTCGTGCCGATTCTAACGCCGATCGCGACATTCCTGGGGCTCGACCTGCTTTGGTTCGCCCTCCTCATCGCGGTCAACTTACAGACGTCATTTCTTACGCCACCGTTCGGTTTTTCCCTCTTCTATCTAAAGGCAGTAGCCCCTGACTCGATAAAGATCCAACAGATCTACCGCGGCGTGATCCCATTTGTCGCGATACAGCTGGCGACCCTCGGAATGATCGTCGCCTTTCCACAAATCGCCAATTGGCTGCCGCGGATGATGGACCGCATGAGCGGCCTTACTCCCTGAGCAAAGCAATCATGGGCGCAGTGTCGGGCTCGATGCCGTGCCAGATGGTAAAGGCATTGGCTGCCTGCTCTACCAACATTCCCAAACCATCACTGCAGGCAAGTGCGCCGTGATCGCCGCACCAGTCAAGAAAACGCGTTCGTCCGTTCACCGTATACATCATGTCGTAGCAAGTGCTGCCGCTGGTAATCACAGTCGGGACCAATGGCGGGATCTCACCGCTAAGGCTGAGCGAGGTCGCGTTAATGATCAGATCATACGGACCG
>DAOWDI010000165.1 GCA_030639105.1 Gammaproteobacteria bacterium
GATGGGTGATCTCGATCGCCGTCATTGTTACCGGTACCGTCATCATTCACGCTCGTGATTCTCTCTGGCGCAGTATAAAGCACACCGCCAAGGCACGAGATCGTAGCCGCACCCGGCTGGATTACCTCATGCTAGGATGCGGGCGGCGGAAGAATTCAGCAGAAAAATATCATGTCAACGAAGCACTGTCGTTTGCTCATCTTAGGGTCGGGTCCGGCGGGCTATACGGCGGCGGTTTACGGCGCTCGGGCGGCGCTCGAACCCGTACTCATTACCGGAATTGAGATCGGCGGACAAATGACGACGACTACCGAGGTTGACAATTGGCCCGGCGACGATCAGGGCGTTCAGGGACCGGAACTGATGGAGCGCATGAAACGACATGCCGAGCGCTTTGGAACCGAAATGATCCACGACCGCATCCACACCACGAAGCTCTCTGAGCGACCCTTCCGTCTGCTCGGTGAGCAGGGGGAATATACCTGCGAGGCATTGATCATTGCGACCGGCGCCACCGCTAAATACCTCGGGCTCGAGTCCGAGGAAGCGTATAAGGGCCGGGGCGTGTCCGCCTGCGCCACCTGCGACGGCTTTTTCTATCGGGACAAACCTGTCGCCGTGATCGGCGGGGGGAACACGGCCGTCGAAGAAGCACTTTACCTGTCGAATATCGCATCAAAGGTAACGGTAATACACCGGCGCGATCAGTTTCGCGCGGAAAAGATCCTGACTCGCCGCTTATTGGCAAAGCAGCAAGACAATGTCGCCATCGAGTGGAATCATGTACTCGATGAGGTCCTCGGGGAGGATGCCGGCGTCACCGGTATCCGCATCAGGCACACCGAATCGAACGAAACGAAGGAGATCGGCGTCCACGGGACCTTTATCGCCATTGGACATAAACCGAATACGGAGATCTTTGCCGGACAGATCCATATGAGCGGCGGCTATATCGATGTCGGCCTCGGCGAGCCGGGATCGATGACGGCGACGGATGTCCCCGGCGTATTTGCGGCGGGCGATGTCGCTGATGCGATCTATCGCCAGGCGATCACATCCGCGGGCTCGGGCTGTATGGCCGCACTCGATGCCGAGCGCTTTCTCGAGTCAAAGACTTAATACAATTTGCTCGCCGCCGGCGAGAGATCAGCGTACGTCAATCCGGCGTTTGCGGATAAGCGCGCGCCAGCTCGGTATAGACCCGATCGCGGTAAGTGGGATCGTCGGCGTCAAGCACCGAGAGAATATCGACGAGGTGCTCATTATCCTCGCGGCCGTCCCAGATCTTGAGGTAAGTGCCGTCACGGTAGCCATGGTCCTGGCGAAAATAATTCAACACGTTTTTGCCGACATAGGCGCGGTAGAGATCGTCAAATCCGCGGCCAATATTGTTCAGCAGCGTGGGGATGACGGCGATAAGGAAGGTTTTTTCCCTTAACGCGACGCCGGCGAGGCGTTCGACGTCGCAAAGAAACCCTTGAGAGTCCTCCGCACCAAGCCATTCGTCAACGATCCGCTCAGCGGCGGCCGTGTGTCCCCGATCGGGGGATATTCGCATACTGAGTCCGAAGTGCCAGATATCGACAACCTCGAGCATTACCTGCTCGACATCCTGTTGCGAACGCTTCCACCATTTCCACCCGCCGTAGTGGTCCATGAGTTCCGCGCATTCGATCCATATTGCGCGATACCACTCCCGCTCCCGCTCCCGCCAGTCGTGGTCGACACGGGCGTTCATCCCATCCTGCATCTCCAGCATCACGGCGGTTTTCGCAATCATCAGCGAGCGGGCGGATTCTTTCGATTTCATGGTTTGATCTTCGATTAATTCTCGACCGTCACACCCCAAGCGACACAGAGGGCGGTATCAAATGATGACCCTATCATCCCGCACCGCGCCAGCAAAACACTTGATGCCAAGTGCTCGATGTCCGCCGGTCACCGAGGCCGGGCTGGGACGACACCGCCAGCCGTTGCCAGCATGATCGATACCGCGATCACAGACGCCCGAGAAAAGCGACCGCCTCGTCCAACGCGTTGGTGCGCTTCATTGCCGGCAGTGAATCGAGAAACAAGCGGCCGTAGGCCCGCGTCTCCAGACGCGGATCACACAGTACGAGGACGCCATGATCATTTTGGTCCCGGATCAGCCGCCCGGCACCCTGCTTCAGCGCAATGACGGCCTCGGGCACCTGGTAGTCCAAAAATGGATTGCCACCGGCTGTCTCCAGCGCCGATATCCGGGCGCGGGTAACGGGATCGTCCGGCGGCGCAAAGGGCAACTTATCGATAATGACACACGACAAGGCAGACCCACGGACATCGACACCCTGCCAGAACGTCGCCGTTCCCAACAAGACACCATCACCCAACCGCTCGAACTGATTCAACAGTTCACCGCGCGGTGCATGACCCTGAACCAGCAAAGGATACTTGATCCGCCCGCGCAGCAACTCAGCGCATGCCGTCAACGCGCGGTAGCTGGTAAATAACAGGAAAGTGCGTCCCCGGGTTGCTTCGATCAGTGGCACGGCGAGTTCGACGATGGCGTCCAAGTAAGCCGGCGTACGCGGTTCGAACGCTATACGGGGTAGATACATCAGCGCTTGTTCCGTGTAGTCGAAGGGGCTGTCCCAACAACCCTCGTCGCAATCCTCGATGCCGAGCTCACGCCTGAAGTGCGAGAAGTCGCCGTTGACCGACAAGGTAGCCGAGGTGAAGATCCACACCGCACGACAGGATCCGGTCATTGCCTGGAATGGCTCGGCGATCGATAACGGCGTCGCCTGCAGCGTTGCTCCGCGACCACTCGTCTCAAACCAACGGACCCATCGGCCTTCCTGTTCGGCTTCCGGCCCACCATCGAGAAACATCTGCAAGTGCGTACCAATTCGCAGCGCGCGATCATAACAATTCTCGAGACTCGGGCCGCGTTCACTTGCCAGTTCTAAGGCGTCGCGCAATGCGTGTAACGCGCTGAGGACAGCATCGACTTCCTCACTCACCGTCTTCGCCGCGTCCAACTCAGCCCAATCTCCGCGCTTTCCGCAGCGTCCGAGAGCGCCGACCAAGGTCGCGGCGACGGTCTCGAGGATACCGGCGTATTCACGCAGGATTAGCATATCGGATGCCTCCCGCTCGTATGCACTCAGCGTGTCGCGACAGAGCTCGCGCAGTTGATGGCTGCTCACCGAGGAGCCAAAGAACTTTGAGGCGATATCGGGGATCCGGTGCGCCTCATCGACGACGATCACTTCCGCACTCGGCAGGAGTTCGGCGAAGCCCTCCTCACGCAGCGCCATATCCGCAAACAGCAGATGGTGGTTAACGACCACAACATCCGCACTCGCCGCTTCACGCCGCGCCTTGACGACGAAACAGTCATCGAAAAAATGGCAAGACTGGCCCAGACAATTATCAGCGGTGGACGTCACGCTCGGCCAGATGGGCGCCTCGTCGGGCAATTCCGCCGCACTCGCTATATCGCCCCGCACACTATACCGGGCCCAATCCCCGAGGTAGGCCAGGTGTGTCAGTTCACCCGGTCCGAGATCGCGCGCACCGTGGGCTGCCTCAAGCCGGTGCAGGCACAAATAGTTTGCTCGTCCCTTGAGCAGCGCGACCGACAAGGTGATGCCCAAGGCCTCCTGAACCAGTGGAATGTCACGCTGAAAAAGTTGATCCTGGAGTGTCTTTGTCGCCGTCGAAATGATGGTCTTACGGTCAAAGCTCAAGCACGGGACGAGGTAGGCGAGCGTCTTACCCGTACCCGTACCCGCCTCGCAGAGTACACTTGTGTTAGCGGCGAGTGCATCTTCGATCATCACCGCCATCGCCTGCTGCTGCGAACGTGGCGTGAAGCCGGGCAGTACGCCACCAATCGGCCCATCCGCGCCCAGCAGCGATGTCGCTCGACTAGTCGGCTTTAACCGCAAGACCGCATTCTCGCGTCCACACGCATTTGGCGATGACTCTAAATTGCGCCACCGTCATCGCGCCGCGTTTATTGTGCGGTTTTTCTTCCAACGCCGTCTCGATCGCCCCGCGATTGGCACGGTAGATCTCGAACGGTTCGTAATCATCGTCCATCAAAACGAGGACGGTTTCATCCCACCCCTGGTCCAATTTGAGTTGGCCGACACGCACTGAGCCCTTACCCGCATCGAACACTACTCGCCCTTTTATCTGCACACGGACGACGCCCTCTGACATCTTGCGCATGGCGTCACACCCCACAACCGGCTCGATAGGTGACTCGAGACCCAACAGACGCATTGCATCGTTCACCGCGATCTCTGCACTCAAGGGCAGCACCTTACCGGTGGCGCGGCGATAGTCCGCGGCCAGCCGGCGCGCCTCGGCAGTGAGTTTATCGATGGAATAAGGCCCTGAGATCGGCACACCGACCTCCTCTAATAAATAAGGTTATATCTGAGATATATTATATAACTATATGATTTTATTTACTTGATTCCAAGTAACAGCAGTATTGGCAAGAAACCTGACAAATGGTGTTGTCCGCAAAATCACCAGGATCATGAGGCCTGGCCGGCTGTGTCAAAGGCGTCAAAACTGACAACTGAGGCCACTGATTCGTGTTCCCCCAACGACATCATCAGTCGCTCCACGCCCATCGCCACGCCGGCGCACTCGGGCAGACCATATTCAAGTGCCGCCAGAAACAGTGGATCCGGGTCGACCTCCGGCAAACCCAGAGCCCGCCGGCGCGAATTTTCCCCCGTATGCCGTCCTTGCTGCTCCACCGGGTCGATGACTTCGTAATACCCATTGGCGATTTCAATGCCGCCGATGAGCAACTCGAAGCGTTGCGCGACGCGCGGCGGGCCGGGATCGATGCGCGCATAAGCGGCCTGCTCAAGTGGAAAATCGTAAACGAATAACGCGCCGGTAGGCGAGCAGTCATCTCGAAACAGATAGGCGAACAAGGCATCGAGAGACATTGCACGATCCCCTCGATACTCGCCAAGCTCGATGCCGCACCGTGCCGTAACCTCGGCGAGGTCATTGGTTGTCACGCCGTGGGGGTCGATACCAAGGCGCTCGTGAAACAACCCGCCGTAGCTGCACCGCGCAAAGCTCAAAGACGGCAGTATACGCAGCGCGAGTGCTTCGACGTCGTCCATCAGGCGGTGATGGTCGAAACCGAGCCGATACCATTCCAATAGAGTGAACTCAGCGAGATGATAGCGCCCCAATTCTTCGGCGCGAAATGCGTGACACAGTTGATAGATATCACCGCTGCCCGCGGCGAGTAGCCGCTTCATAGCGAATTCAGGAGAGGTCTGCAAAAACCCGGACAAACCCATGTGCGCGCCAGCATGGGGTCGAGCGATAAAACTATTCAGCGCGGGATCCGGTGAACCTGCCGGCATCAGCAGCGGCGTAGCGACCTCGAGGACGTTTGTGTCAGCAAAATAGCGGCGGATCGCCCGTAGGATCTCGGCGCGCCGGCGCAGCGTGGGGATAGTAGCGGACGGACGCCAGCGAGCGCCGCTGAGGTACTCCGCTTCAGTCTTCTTTCGCACGCGATACGTATTCACCGGTCCGGGTATCGATCTTCAAAAGATCACTTTCCTCAACAAACAGCGGAACCTTGACCACCGCACCGGTCTCCACGGTCGCCGGTTTAGTGCCACCAGAAGCCGTATCGCCCCGCACCCCTGGATCCGTACTGGTGATCTTGAGGATGGCGAAATTAGGCGGCACCACCGCGATAGGCTCATTGTTCCATAAGGTCACCGCACACATCTCCTGACCCTTGAGCCACTTCATCGCATCACCCATCGCCGCCACCGGTGCCGCCAACTGCTCAAAGGATTCCGTATTCATGAAGGTCCACACATCGCCGTCGCTATATAAATATTGCATCTCAACCTCGACGACATCCGCCCCCTCAACGGACTCGCCGGACTTATACGTTTTCTCGATGACCCTTCCCGTCTTCAAATTCCTGATCTTGACCCGATTAAACGCCTGGCCCTTGCCTGGTTTGACGAATTCGTTTTCAACGATATTGAAGGGGTCGCCGTCGAGCATGATCTTCAGACCAAGCTTGAATTGGTTGGTACTGTATGACGCCATTACAATGAAATCTCGATTATGTTGAGGCGGGCGTATGATAACGCGAAGCAACTGGCGGATTCAGCCCCCGGATTGGATCGAAGAACTGCGCTCGGCATACGCCAATCCGCTGCATCTGCTGGAGGCCTTGGGTTTAACCGTGGACGATGTCGACCTGGCGACGAACCCGGGGCCTTTCTCGTTTCGCGTACCACACCCGTTTGCATCGCGGATGCGCCGCTGTGATGCCCGCGACCCGCTGCTCTTGCAGGTCTTGCCGCGCACAGAAGAATTCGCGAAAGTCCGCGGCTACGGTATCGATCCGGTTGGTGACCTCGCCAGCCGCCGGGCGCCGGCGCTGCTGCAGAAATACAGCGGCCGCGCCCTGTTGATCGTAACCGGCGGTTGCGCTATCAATTGCCGCTACTGTTTTCGGCGCCACTTCCCCTACCCAGAGGCGACCGGAACGGCCCATCTCGAAGGTGCGATAGCGGACATCGCCCTTGATGATTCACTGAGCGAAATTATCCTCAGCGGCGGCGATCCGCTGCTGCTGAGCGACGATCACATCGGTGCGATCGTCGAGCGACTGTCCGCTATCGCGCATCTGCGCCGACTCCGGATCCATACGAGACTGCCGGTCGCCATTCCTTCGCGCATGAGCGGCGCACTGATCAAGCTGCTCTTGGACACCCGCCTCACCACGGTCATTGTTCTACATATCAATCACCCGAACGAGATCGATGCCGAACTCAACGGCGTGCTGCGGCGCTGCGCTGACCAGGGACTCCGCTTCCTGAACCAGTCGGTATTGTTGCGCGGGATAAACGACGATGTCCAAACGCTGGTCGAATTGTCCGAATCCCTGTTCGAAGCCGCGGTGCTGCCGTATTACGTGCACCTGCTCGACCCGGTTGCCGGCGCGGCCCATTTCGATGTCGACGAAAAGGCCGCACAAACGATCGCCGGGCATCTGCGCGCAGCGCTACCGGGCTACCTGATGCCTCGGTTCGTCCGCGAGACCCCGGGGGGGAACGCTAAGCTACCTGTCGGCTGATCAATAGATTTGACCCTGCTATCCTCTCTGGCAAAGCCGGGGTTTACCTTTTGTTAATGAATGCTGTAGTCAAAACGTTTAGAACAGTTTCACTTTGATGCGCACGCCGATAACCGTGCTTTTATGAGTTCACTCGGCTATGCTTTTAGCTATTATACCGGTCGTGCAGCCCGAACCTTAATGGGCGCGTAATCGGATAATCACGAAAAGGTAGTCAACTAGTGACATGCGCGGGCGCGTATCTGAGGAGGGAAAGATGCAACGAATAATTTCGATGCCGGTAGGCCGGCTGCTTCCACTAGTGATGTGTCTGATGGCGCTCTATGGCGTCGACGCCACTGCGCGGGAAGTAAAGAAATTGGTCATCACCAATTTTACCGCCCAATGCGGTGGCAACGACATCGGTGCGTGGAACAACATGGTCGACGGCTGGTATGACGAGATGGATGACGAGAGCTATAGCAAGGACGGCGCCTATGTCAATGGGAACATGACGCTGGAGCGCTTTTGTGATCCGGATTGGAACGGTTCATGCGATGACGATTGGTTCATCGATGATTCGGATGCCTTTATTCTAGGCACTCACGGCGCGGACAGTGGCGATCACTGGCAAGGCCTCATGCGCTGGAGTTGGAACGGTCACTGCCGCGTCGACGCCGGCGGCAGCTCGGATGAGGTCTGGAACGGTGACTGGGACAACGAATTCATAACCCTCTCTTCCTGCAACAGCGCGGACGACGACAACCTATCCGGGATCCGCAACGCGATGTTCGATCCCATCGATACGCCATCCAACGGCCGGCGCGCCCACCAATGGGATGCATTTCATGGAGTGATGTGGATCTCCAACGGGCGGCGCGGCGATTACGATGATGTGGCCGACGATGGGCACGACGGGTCGATTTCCGACGCCTGGGTATACAACCAGAAGGACAGCAAGCAGTGCCCGGTCGCTTACGCCATAAGCAGCTCGCGCAATGGCTGCCTGGTGCGGCTCAATTACGAGCGCTACAACTACGTGTACGGTGATCCGCCTGGACACAACTGGTATTGCTGGAAGGCATGGTCCAACTGCGACCCCACCGGGGAAACGGCCTGGAATCCCTGATCCCCGGCTCTATTGCATCGTTTGAGGCACCACACCGTTGTTTTTCTAGGAGGAACACCATGAATAAGCGTTTGGGGTTGAATTTGGTCATCGTTTTTGCCACCTGCATCGCCATAGCACAGGTGCACGCGGTTCGTGACGATGGGGACAAGCCCGTACCACCACCGATCGATCCGCCGAAGCTGGACACTTTGAAACTCATGATCGACCGGGCCATGCCGGAAGACGTCCAGGAAGACAACAGCAAGCTCTTAAAACTTCTGCTGGAGCCGGAGGCTTCCCCCACGGGCCCCTCGGACAAGTTCGATATCCGCACAGCACCGAGGAAACTCGGGATGCGCCGCGCGGTACCGAGCAAGGGGTGCTTTGCGCCGCCGCCGAGATTATCGTGCACCATGGGCGAGGGATCTCGCGACGGTGGTGGCGCCTACAAGCAGATCCAGGCGGACAGCGTAGGCAACATCAGTTTTGTGAGCCGCTTACCCGATCCCTCATTGGGTAACCCGGAGAAAGTGGGTGATCTCGTTCTTCCGTCCTTTACTATGGACGACCTTTTCGTAATCGATAGTTTCTTCAATATATTCGTCAAAGTATTTGGCGTGCCGCCAATGGAAGCGCCGGATCCATCGAGCTGGAAAGTAGATCGGATGCTGGTTGGCATGCAGGACGCAGAGCGCTCAACCTTGCGCCCAGAGATCAAGGAAGTGGCAGGCATGGTCGAGATACCGCGAATGCTAACGGTGCGGGGACTGAGCCTGCCGGCGGTCCGGGTGCTTGGCTCGCAGGTGCAGGGTGCAATCGACGACCAGAGTGGCGGGCTGCCGTTCCGGGTCGAGGTCCAAGGCTGGACGAGGTTCACCATCCCATCTGCATTGCAACGGGCCGAGGCCATGCCCAGATCGGATCTGGTGGGCCATATCGCCGGGAACCTGATCAACGATCTCAGGGAAATGCCGGATCACATAACCGTGGAAATCGCCTATGCCAAGGTGGGGCAGTTCGATGAACTTGGTTCGTACAGTGGCGGCGACGCGGACGACGACAGCGGCCCCGCCGCGGATGGGATCCCGGACGCCCATCGTTATGTGCCGGTGTTGCTGACCTCCGTCAGCCCGATGTCGGCCGACGCCGACGAAGAAGAACAAGCAGGCGCGTTCTCGACGGCCGGGGTCGAGTTCGTAACACCGTTATTCAAGCTCTCGGAATAATCGGGACCGGTTACCGTCAATAACCGTTGGGAGGCGTCGGCCC
>DAOWDI010000116.1 GCA_030639105.1 Gammaproteobacteria bacterium
GTCGGCCTTGAGAGCTATCAGGACATGATCAACTTGATGATGGCGAAGGATCGCAACGATCGATTTAGAGACGCGGAGAGTTTGCTGCATTACATCGACAGCTTGGCCGAGCGCGGGATGGTCAAAACGGCAGCAGATAGGTCCCAGGACCAGGACCTTGACGTCCCCGACGTGCAAGCCGCGCTGGCTGACCGTATCAGTCTGAGGCCGGTTCGGGTACACAATCTACGCGCGCTATTGAGCGCTATCGCGGTGCTCTGTGCCGCAGCTTACGGTACGCTGTTCTTGATTGAACATCGAATGACCGAAGAAGATGTTCCACGTGTCGTAGCGGCTGCCGCGACGCTTGAGATCATCGCCAAAGATCCCTTGATTAACGGGGTAGGCAGTTCTGAAACGTCCGATCCGCCGGGTGTGCAAAGCTCTAAGATAGCTGGCGCATTGGCATGGCTTGGAACGCACAGCTTAAATGAATATCGTTTGATCGCACCACCGAAGGATAACGCCTATTACTATTTTTCGCGCTTGGCGCAGATGGATCCCGGGAGTACAGATGCGCGCCGGGGATTGCTCGAAATCGCTGCCCGATACGCAACCTTGGCCGAGCGAGAGATTGCCGATAGCAATCACGATCAGGCCCGCGGTTATATTGCGATCGGGCTTCAGGTCAATCCGAAAAACGAGCATTTGCTGGTCTTAGCCGATCTTGCCGTATCGGGCGAACACGGGTTTTGGACTGCTTTGTTCAACCTATTTAAATAATACCTAGGAGCCTGTCGGACTTAGGCATTCGTCACGAGGGAAAGTCTTAAGTCCGACAGGCTCCTAGCCTACTCACCTCCCTCTCCCCTCGCGCAGTAGCGCCTTGGTATCGTTCAGGCGACGGGTATCCCATGCATCGATCAGGGCCTTTAGCTCGGCAACAGTTTGCTCGACCATTCCCTTATCTTCTTTGGCTTCACGGGTTCGTTTAGCGGTGAACGCCTCGGGTACCGTGTTCATGTCGGTACCCGCGCGTGCCGTATTTTCGAGGGTATCACCTAAGGCGTTTCCGTGTGTTGCTTGCGCGTTGATGGAAGCTGATGCTTCGGGAACGCCGAAGGCATTGGCGCGCAGGAGTTGGCGCTGTTCTTCGGGCACGGACACGGATGTATCATCAACCAGCTGGCCGTTGTCGAACACAAAGACCCTTGGGCCTGGGGAGGTACTCCGATACCATGCAGGCGGAGAACCGGAGAGCTGTACCGTTCCCGTCGCCGTGTTTGACCATTGGTACATGCGCGCCTCAAGCGGAGTGAAACAAACGATGAGGGAGGCGGCAGCGGCAAACGTAACGCGATCTCTGAATTTTGTGGCGGTCGGTACGATCATGAGCTCAAATAGTAATGGGGATCGGCGGATCCAATATTGGCTTAATTATAGCAGGGCAAGATGTGGGTATTCATGATTGTGGGCAGCTAAGTCCGTACGCTGCTCGTAGTGAGAACGCAGGTTACTCGCAACAACGGTATTCACAATACAAGGCCAGGGATGAACGAGGGTGCGCGCCACAGGCGCATAGGCCGCGATCGGTGGCGAAAAGTGCACGCTGATTATCTGGAACTCTTGGACAAAGGCGTCGTTCTGATTACACCGACACGGCGCCTGGCAGGATTGATCGCGGATCGTTATCACGCAGCGATGTTGATCCAAGGCCTGAGTACTTGGGAAGCGCCGCGGGTATTGCCATTCGGGGCGTGGTTGGCCGACACCTTTCAACGCCTGGCGTTAACCTCATCCCCCGGCGGCACCGGAGCTATTCTGCTCTCAGTCGATCAGGAGCGGGTCATCTGGGAGCAAGTGGTGCGAGAGCTTGGCGATCTTGCCCCGGATCAGGTCGAGGCGATGACCGCGCTCGCAATGAACGCGTGGTCCACATTGCTGCTTTGGGATGTACCGCTTACGGTTGTCAAGCAACATGGGGGGCGCAACGAGGTTCGCGCATTCTTACGCTGGGCTGAGCATTTCGAACAGCGCTGCGGCGATCTTGCGGCGATAGACCAGCACCGCTATGCGGCTGAACTAGCGGTGCCTGGAACTTGCCTTGCCGAATCGATGCCGGCGTTCCGGTTTGTCGCTTATTCGCGCCTGCCAACGCTGCTTAAGCGCATTGCACGCCGATTCGAGACGACCGGCCACGGCAATGCCGGACCGCGGTCCCGGACGAGTCCGGCGTTTGCGTGCCGTGTGTTCAGCAATACCGAAACCGAAATAAGTACGGTTATGGCCTGGGCCGCTGAAGAGAAGCGATGCCGGCCGCGGGCTTCGGTGTTGGTGGCCCTCGCTAATGCACCGCGTGTTGATGTCGTCCTCGAACAGCGACTGGCGCGCGCATTTTATCGCGGCGTGGATACTGACCAGGATGTGCGTGGTTTAACATTGAGTTGTCCGAGCGCCGTTTCGCTCGCCGACTTCCCGCTCGTCAAAACCGCGATATCGATCCTGGATCGCCGCCACGTCCGTGCATGGGATGAGCTAAGCCGGTTGCTATTGAGTCCATACTTGGGCGATGCCGATGCGGAGCGCGGACAACGCGCATTGCTCGATCACCAGCTACGCCGCGGTGGCGATGTTGAAGTGGCGATAAGCTCCGTGATCGATGCCGTGGCCAACGGGAGCGTCACCTGTCCGCGGCTTGGTGCGCGTCTTGCGGCAATGTTGAAGGCTTATGCGACGATGCCGGGCAGACAGTCCATGCATGCATGGATGACGTTTGCCCAAAACCTCCTGAATGCCGTGGGTTGGCCCGGCGATCGCCCATTGAGTGGCATCGAGAACGCGGTAATGGTCGAGTGGCGCCGGGTCATGGACAGCGCAGCGCAGTTGGATGCGGTGGTACCCGCCAGCGGCTGGCAAACCGCATTCGCCTGCTGGCGAGCTATGCTACGACGCCGGCGGATCTCGCCGCCCACGGATGTCAATGCGGTCGAGGTAGTGACACTCGAGGAAGCGGCGTTTCTCGATGCGGATGCACTATGGGTAGCGGGACTGCACGACGGTGCATGGCCGCCATCAATCGATATCAATCCGTTGCTACCGTTCGCACCGCAGCGGGAATATGGTATTCCTGGCGCTGATCCCGAGCGCGAACTGAACCACGCTCAAGCGGTTCTCGATCACCTGCTCACGCGTCATGAAAACGCAATATGCAGTTATGCAAGTCTTGAGGATGAGATACCGCGCCGGGCGCTGGCGGGTGCCACCTGCATCCCGATCCCATCCAAGATGGCCCCCGCGTGGCCGCGGAGAGAAATGGGAGGGCGGTTTGAGCTTATCGATGACACGTACTCGACGCCGTTGCAAGGCCAAACCGCAATCGGCGGCGGCGTCGCGCTATTCACCGACCAGTCGGCATGTCCATTCCGTGCCGTTGCCCGCCACCGCCTCGCGGCATATTCACCGCAGGATGCGAGCCCGGGTCTCAACGGTATGCAGCGCGGCAGTCTCATCCATGCGTTGATGGCCGCGTTCTGGAGCCGCATGAATTCGTCCGCGTCTCTGGCCGGTGCGGGCGAGGAACACGTCCGACAGACCGTAGCAGCGTGCGCTTTGGAGGTCGTCGACGAATACCGCCGTCACCACCGCTTGCCTGACGCTTATTGGGATCTGGAACGGACACGCCTATCGGAGCTCGGCTGGGAATGGCTGCGCGCGGAGGCGGACCGCGGCGAATTCGAGGTGGTTGCCTGCGAACAAGCGCGTACGGCCGAGATCGGTGGCTACACGATTAATATACGTATCGATCGAATCGATCGACTCGCCAATGGCAGCGTGATCATTATCGATTATAAAACCGGAGGCGTTCCACGATCGAGCTGGTCCGTGCCCCGACCCGACCAGCCGCAACTTCCGCTCTATGCCGTTAGCGCCGTCGCAGAGGGTATCGCCGGGGTCGTTTTTGCACGCGTGAAAAAGGGCGACTGTAGGATTGTCGACGAACCGCCCGGTGTCGCCGGCGGTGCGGCCTTGAGCCGGGAAGAGAGGTCTGAGTGGAATGTCCGTTTGGAACAATGGGGTACGGCGCTTTCCTCATTAGCAGAGGAAATCACTCGCGGGTTTGCCTTAGCCGATCCGAAACGCGGGAGCGCCACCTGCCGCCACTGTGATCTGCAATGCTTTTGCCGGATACATGAATCGCAACCCAACCTGGTGATGACAGCGGAAGATGAAGACTGAGGCCCCGGCCGATGCGGTGGCGCGCGAAAAGGCCTTGAACCCGGGATCCTCATTCATCGTCGAGGCCCCCGCTGGCTCCGGTAAAACAATGCTGCTAACCCAACGCTTTCTGCGTTTGCTGTCGATCGTGGAGCAGCCGGAATCAATCGTGGCGATCACGTTTACGCGCAAGGCCGCCGAGGAAATGCGCACTCGCGTGCTGGGCGCTCTGCGGGCAGCTCGCCAGAGCCCGGATACGATCGATCCTGTGACCCGCCGCTGGGCCCAGGCGGCACTCTGCGCGAGCGATACCAAAGGGTGGCGGCTGTTGGATGGTCCGAAACGCTTGCGCGTGCAGACCATTGATTCCCTGTCCGCGACGATCGCCCGCCGCGGCCCTTTGGTGTCCGGTTACGCGGGGAATGTCGAGGTACTCGAAGACGCGAGCAGGTTTTACCGGCAGGCGGCGCGCAGTGCGATTACTACACTCGGAGAAGACGGTTTATGGTCGGATGCAATCCATACCCTGCTGCAGCATCTGGATAATGATTGGGAGCGCCTGGAAGGTCTCCTTATGGACATGTTGTCGCGCCGCGATCAGTGGTTGAGGTTCATCGCCGGCCATCCCGATCGCAGATCCTTCGAACAGGCCCTCAGTGTTGCCGTGGGTGATGAGTTGAGGCTGGTTGCCGGCGCTCTGCCCGCCAGGCTCAACCCCGATATCGTGCGGCTTTGCGCATTCGCCGGAGAAAACCTCTTGGCTGACTATCCCAGTGATGCCGGCGCTCGGCTTGCGGGGCTCGAA
>DAOWDI010000057.1 GCA_030639105.1 Gammaproteobacteria bacterium
AGGGTCATACCACATAGCGGTGCGGCGATGAACGCCGATCCCTCGACAACGCGCAGCCCCCTCAGAATGTCTTGCATATTCGTAAACTGGTTGTCGTCGCTTGAATCAGGCGAATACCGCTGCAGCGGCGGCTTGATGCAACATCGAGCGCCGCCGAAATCATCATCGTGGTCATGATGATGCCGTTGTGCGTGCTCAATCCTTCAACTCTACCTGTCCGTTGTTTAATACGACTACGCCGCGTTCGAGAGCGATGCTGCGAAAATAGACCTTGGGGCTTGCCAGCCACAATTCCGTACGCAGCGTCTCACCGGGCAGAAAAGGTGCCGAGAAGCGCAGGCTGATCGATTTGATCCGGGTCGGATCGTAATCGCAATAAGTCCTGAGCACCGCGTGTAAGGCCACGCCCATGGTCGAACGGCCGTGAAGGATGGGCCGTTCGAAGCCGGCGTCACGCGCGACGACCGGGTCGGCGTGTAACGGATTCATATCGCCGCACAAGCGATAGAGCAGTGCCTGCTGGGGCATCGTCGGCAGATCACAGACGCTGTCAGGGTCGCGATCCGGTAACGCCGGCGGTTTCGGTCGAGTACTCGGGGGGCCGCCAAAGCCGCCGTCGCCGCGCGCCAGGATGTTTGAAATGACCTCCGCAAACAGCGTTCCGTCGCTTTCCGAGCGAACCTCCTTACGTTGATAGATAAAGGCCCCTTTGCCGGGCCCGCGATCGACGATTTCATCGACATAGGTCTCGCCCACCACCATACCCGCCGGCGGGAGCGGGTTGTGGATGATCAGCTTTTCCTCGGCGTGTAATACCTGTTGCCAGTCGGCCTGGTATTTTGGATCCTTCAACCAGAATCCAGGGTAGCCCAGAACCAGGTTCATCGTCGGCAAGGTTTGAATGTTCCGCTCGTAGACGAAGCGCAGTTGGTTCATATCGGTGGGGTCCGCACCGAAACCGAGTCCGAGCGCATATAAGATGCTGTCTTCGGTCCGATAGGCCGATTCTCGCCGGGCGATCATTTTGCCGACGATCTTGTTGGGATCGATCACGCCTTGTTCCCCCTTCTATACTACGTTGGCAATCAATTCCTTGGCCGCGATCTTATCGAATACGCCAATGTCACCGGCCACTTCGCTCACCTCTAACCCACGGAAACAGAAGACATCCAAGCCGCCGGTGTAGGGGTCGAAAATCCGTGGGTCACGAATTATTATGGCAGTCTTGGTGAGCGCATCCTTGTGTCCAATATTATGCCAGATCCCTAGCTCGGGAAACTGAGCCGTGGGACAAACTCCGCACCGGCGCCAAGCAGTTCGGCGGATAGCACAGCCGGGCTTGGGGCTGCGCGGCGCGCCTCTATCCCGTTACACTGATCCATCTTCCCTAAAACTGTCCTACGGCACCGCACCATGAATTCAAGCGTCCAGGCAACGGCGAAGCTGTGTTTCGAAGTCATACCCGGCATCCCGCTGATCAAGGCCGGCGATCCGCTGTCGCGCATTGTTTTCGACGCCATTAGTGCAGCCGGGCTGGAGCTGGTAGACGGTGATATCCTCGTTGTCGCGCAAAAGATCGTGTCCAAGGCAGAGGATCGGCTGGCCCCGCTGGATAGTGTATCCCCCTCGGCCGAAGCGCGGCGTCTCGCGGCTGAAACAGAGAAGGATCCCGCTATATGCCAGTTGATCCTCAACGAGTCGCTTACGGTGCTGCGCAAGAAACCGGGCGTGATTATCGTGCGGCACCGGCTTGGCCACGTGGCTGCAAACGCCGGTATCGACCAGTCCAATATCGAGCACGGCGATGGTGAATGCGCACTACTGCTGCCCATCGACTCCGACGGGTCGGCCCGGGGTCTGCATGACGACTTTTGCGCGGCCGCCGGTTGCAAGGTTGGCGTTATCATCGCCGATAGTATGAACCGTCCGTGGCGATTGGGGACGGTTGGCGGCGCAATTGGGTGTGCCGGCGTGCAGGTATTGGACGACCTGCGTGGCGGGCGGGATCTGTTTGGCCGGGAAATGAAGGTCTCCATGGTCAACCGAGCGGACTCGTTGGCCGCAACCGCGACGTTGTTGATGGGAGAGACACTCGAAGGAACACCGGTGGTCCTCATCCGGGGCCTGCCGGTGGTCGCCAGCACCGAGACCGCGCGCGATATGATCAGGCCACTCGAAGACGACCTCTTTAAATGAGCGTGGCGCAAGAAAAATTCGTTGCGATCTCCGGCGGTGTCGGTGGCGCCAAGTTATGCCTCGGTCTGGCCAACGTCCTTACTGCTGATGAAGTCGCGTTCATTGTCAACACCGGCGATGATTTCGAACATCTTGGCCTGCACATCTCGCCGGATCTCGATACGCTGATGTATACCCTGTCGGGTCTCAGCAATCGGGAAACGGGTTGGGGACGGCAGCATGAAACATGGAATTTCATTGGTGCGCTCAAACAATTCGGCGGTGAGACGTGGTTCAATCTCGGCGATAAGGATCTCGCCACTCACATCAGCCGTACTCAAGGGCTAAAGGCCGGGGCGACGCTGACCGAGGTCACCGCGGCGTTGGCACGACAAGTGGGGATTGAGCATGCGATATTGCCGATGAGCGACGACCCCGTGCGCACTGTCGTCCATACCGATACCGGAAGTCTCGCCTTCCAGCATTATTTTGTTCGCGACCGGTGCGAGCCCGCGGTCACCGGATTTGAGTTCAGCGGTGGCGCAAACGCTCGTTTGACCCCCGAGATCCGGCAATGGATAGAGGATCCCGAGCTTGCCGGCGTTATCATCTGCCCGTCGAACCCTTTCGTCAGTATCGATCCGATCCTGGCGGTCACGGAATTTGCCGACTGGTTGCGCTCGACCTCGCTGCCGGTGGTCGCGGTGTCTCCGATCGTTGCCGGCCGAGCGATCAAGGGCCCGAGCGCGAAGATGATGGAGGAACTGGGCATACCGACGGCGGCGGACGCGGTTGCGCATCACTACCGCGATATAATCGACGGGTTCGTTATCGATCAGCAGGATGCGGGGCTCGCGGATCGCCTCGCCGCACTCGGCCTCGAGACTACCGTTGCGCAGACGGTCATGGTAACTTTAATCGACCGAGTCGAGTTGGCGGAGGCGACCGTCGAATTTTTGCGCCGATTAAGACGTGAGAAGTGATGTAATCAATGTGGGCCGTCGTCCCAATTAAGCAGTTCGGTGTCGCCAAACAGCGGCTCGCGGCGCTATTGAGCGAGACGGAGCGGGTTGCGCTGGCCCAAGTCATGTTGCGCGACGTGCTCGGCGCACTGAAAGCGAGCGGGCGAGTGAGCGATATCGTCGTCGTTTCGAAAGAGCCGGCCGTCCAGCGCCTTGCCGATGAATATGGCGCGCGATATCTGCCCGAACACCATAACGGTCTCTCCATGGCGGTCGCCCAAGGCAGTGCCTACATCGCGGAATCGGGCGGCGAGGCGATGTTGATGGTGCCGGGTGACGTACCGCTCGTCTCAGCCGACGAAATCAATCGTCTCGTTGACTATCATGGGGAACGACGCGGAATTACGCTGGTCTCCGACCGCATTGGGATCGGGACAAACGGGCTCGTTGTATCGCCGGTGGATCTGATCCCATTTTCCTATGGCGCAAACAGTTTTTGGGCGCATGCGGATGCCGCGCATGCCATCGGTGCACCGGTACGGTCGATAGCACTCGATGGTCTATCTTTAGACATCGATACACCCGAAGATGTCCGTGGCCTGATGACCTACGATCGCTCTTCGGCGACGCAGGAATACTTAAGTGAAATCGATGTGGTATCGCGGCTGGCGCCTCGGCATAATGTCGGGCATGCAATTGTTGGCTGAGTCCTTCTCGATCGATGTCTAATTTGCCAGCGATCCTCGATCGCGCAATAGACGGCGCGATACCGTCGATGGAAGAAGCAATGATGCTTGCGGACACCGCCGATCTCGCGCGCCTGCTGCCGGTCGCGGAGAGGTTGCGCGACCGTGGCTTCGGTAGTGTCATCACCTATTCGAAGAAGGTCTTCATCCCCTTAACGCAGTTGTGCCGGGATGTCTGTCATTACTGTACATTTGCGCAGGCGCCGAAGAAGGTCTCAGCGCCGTACTTGTCTATCGACGAAGTGCTTGAGATCACACGTCATGGTGTCGCGTTTGGATGTAAAGAGGCATTGTTCACGCTCGGGGAGAAGCCGGAGCTGCGTTATCGGGCGGCGCGTGATGCGCTGAGTGCGATGGGCCATGCGACGACGACGGATTATCTATACGAGGTCGCCGGCGCCGTGTTCGAGGAAACCGGCCTGTTGGTGCACCTGAATCCGGGTACCCTGACGCAACCGGAACTCGAACGGCTGCGCCGCGTAGCGCCGAGTATGGGGCTGATGCTGGAGTCCATCTCACAGCGGTTGACGCACAAGGGGATGGTGCACTACGGCTCGCCGGACAAGGATCCGGCCGTGCGACTGCAAACGCTGGAAGCTGCCGGCCGGGCGCGGATCCCATTTACGACCGGGATCCTGATCGGGATCGGTGAGAGCCGCCGCGAACGCATCGGATCGCTGCTCGCCATCCGTGAACTGCACAAAACACACGGTCACATTCAGGAAATCATCATCCAGAATTTCCGGGCCAAACCCGGGACGAAGATGGCGGGGGCGCCGGAGCCGGATCTTGACGACATGCTCTGGACCCTGGCGGTAACCCGGATCCTGTTTGGTGCGGACATGAGTATTCAGGCACCGCCGAATCTGAACCCGGGGGTGCTCACGCGTCTCATCGGCGCCGGGATCAATGACTGGGGCGGGGTGTCGCCGGTGACACCAGATTTCGTGAATCCGGAAGCGCCGTGGCCCGAACTAGAGGCACTGGAACGCGAGACCGCCGCGGCCGGTAAGTACCTGCACGAACGATTGAGTATCTATCCACGCTACGCAATCGACCCAAACCGGTGGCTGGATGAGAACTTTCAGACCCCGATCCTGCAATCAATCGACGCGGTGGGGTTGCCGCGGGTCGATGAATGGAGCCCGGGGGAGGCCGTTGTACCGCCTGCCGATATCATCTCATTGATCACAAAACCCACACCTGGCGCATCCGCTGATATTGCGGCGATACTCGAATGCGCAACCGCTGGTGCCGATCTTAGTCAAGCCGATATCGAGCGTTTGTTCAACGCGCGCGGTGATGACTTCGCGGCAGTATGTCAGGCGGCTGACCGTCTTCGCCAGCAATGTAGGGGCGATGAGGTCACT
>DAOWDI010000023.1 GCA_030639105.1 Gammaproteobacteria bacterium
CCATGCCACCATAACGGTGGTGATGACGCTGGCCCAGGTAGTGAAGGAATCTACATAGGGCCAGGCGGCGCCGGTGTTTTTGCTGAGGATGGTCCCCGATAGGGCCGTCAGCACACCAATGGTTGCGATGATCAGCAGATGGTGATTTGCCGGCAGCGTCCTGATCGCGACACCGCGGTGACCGGCGCCACCGTAGCGCCACTCATACCAGCCGTAGACAGCCATTGCCATGTAATAGACGTTCAACGCCGATTCCATCAACAAGTTCACATTCCAGAACAGGGCTGTGTAGATCGCGGTGCTGACCAGCGCGCAGTACCAGCAGAGGATATTCTCGCGGGCCGCAAGCAATAGGTAAGCTATCGCCAGGACGACGGCACAAGCTTCCCACGGCGGCGGATCGGCCAGCATCGACGCCAGCACCCGCGGCAGATTCTCCATCAGGGATCGGGATCGTAGCCCGGAATAATCTTCGCCACGAAGACCGATGCGCCAAATGCCTCATGGCTCCAGGCGATCGTCTCTTGCAGAGCAGACATCACCGCTTGATACTCGCCGATGAGGGTGGTTGCGGTCGGATAAGTTGTGACGCGAAGACCATCGAAGCCGTTGAGTTTCTCGATCACCGCATCGATCGGCGTGAGGTGATCCTCACACAGCGGATACATACTGATTTCTACCGTAACCTTCATCATGCCGTCTCTTTTTCGAAGGGGGTTGGCGCCATTAAGGCGGAGCCGCAATGATACCGATCCCAATTAGAACGTGTAGCTCATGTTGATACCGTAAACGCGCGGCTCTCCGCGCTGATAGTAGGCACGGTTGACGGTGAATGCATCGCGTGGGTCGTTGGCGAAATACAGACCATGGATCTCGTAGTCGGTGTCGAGCAGGTTGCGCACCCAGCCCTGAATTGTCACTGGGCCGGCCGCGTAGCTCATGCTCGCATGCGCGAGCGTATAGGCATCGATTTTGCCGTCGTGATAGTAGCCGAAGAAGCTGGTGTCGCGGCCTTCGACCTCGACGCGGCCGCGTAGGCGTTCATGGAATGTCAGGTTCACGCCAAGGTTATAGTTCCAGTTCGGCGACTTCGCCTGGTCACGATCGGCTAGCGATCGAAATGCCGAGATGTCGAGGTCAAATACCGTCAGTTCGTCGACGTTGGTCTCGAGATATCCGACATTTGCAAAGATACTGGCAGAGCGGTTAACCACATAATCGAGTTCGAGCTCCGCACCATAGTTCTCGGCATCGCTGGTGCTGTCGAGGAAGCCGGTAAAAATGAAGGTGCTTGCGTCCCATACGAAGGCTTCCAGTTGCGCGTCGTAACGGTCCATGTGGAATCCGGACAAGCGCAGACTCAAGCGATCGTCGAACATCAGCGCCTTCACACCGATCTCCTTGTTGAACAGGGTCTCCGAAGAGAATTGTTGCCGCGCTATGAGAAATGGTTTAAACAGGGCCGCGATGAAAGGCAGGTTCGAACTTGCATCCGTGTTCACCCCCCCCGGTTTTACCCCGCGCGCGAGCGTACTGTAGAACAATAGGTTCTCCGAGAAAAAATATTCTACGGTCAGTTCGCCGGTCCAGTAATCGTCGGTATTGTCTGTGTCGAGCCCGTTGGTATCGAGGTAATCATCGGCGAAGTGCTCGTAACGGATCCCGCCCGTTGCGACCCATTGAGGGGTAAGCTCGAAAATGACTTGCCCATATCCGGCATAGCGATCGGTTTCGTATTGGCTCGAGAATGCGGTGAAATGCTGGCGGTCGAGGTCCTCATCGCGGTGCTGGGTGTAAAAGCCGATGACCCAGCTCAAACGTGCGGGGACGGATTTCAAGCGGATGTCGGCTGATACGACTTCCCGATCCCGCGCATAGCTGTCGGTGCTTGTGAACTCGATCAGCGGATCGCAGCGTACGCCATCGCAAAATCCAGCAAATACCCAGTCCTCATCGAAGCCGTAGTCCTCATCGGCATCATTCCAACTCACCAGCGCTTCAAGTTGGACGCCCTCGCGGATCGCCCACGTCGTGGACAGGCCGAGCGCGATCGTCTCCTGCCGGTCGACCCCCGGCCGGTCCGATAGGGTGGTGCGGGAATTGTCGAGCGCAAATGCGTCATAGCCGTTATTGAGATCGGAATACGCCGCGACCAGACGCACTTCTGCCTGCTCGGCGGCCGACCAATGTAGCTTGGCTCGGGCTGAGAACTCATCACGGTCGTTCGTGTCCTCGCGCCCGAGAAAGGCGTTGTCGATAAAACCATCCGATTGATACTGGCGGATCGCGATCCGGCCACGCACATTGTCGGACAATGGTCCGCTTAAGGCCGCGCCGATGTGCCAGGTATCAAAGTTCGCGTAGCCGGAGTCTAAGTATCCCGACAGCATCTCGGTGGGTGCCTTGGCGGTGATATTGACGATGCCGTCAAGTGCGTTCGCACCGGATCTCGTTCCCGGCGGTCCGCGTAGAACATCGATCTGTTGTACG
>DAOWDI010000158.1 GCA_030639105.1 Gammaproteobacteria bacterium
CAATATCATCACCCCGATCGCGCAACGCCGGCACTTTGAGTTCGATCACATTGATGCGGTAAAACAGATCCTGACGGAACAATCCATCGACGACCGATTGGGCCAGGTTTTTGTGCGTTGCCGACAAGATCCGACAATCCACTGGGATCTCTCGCGCCGCACCGATAGGACGCACGCGTCTTTCCTGGATGGCGCGCAGCAGCTTGACCTGCATCTGCAGCGGTAACTCGGCCACTTCATCGAGAAACAGCGTGCCTCCGTTCGCCGTCTGAAACAGCCCGGGTTTATCCGCCGTCGCCCCGGTAAAACTGCCTTTGGTATGTCCAAACAACTCGCTCTCGATCAAGTCGTGCGGGATCGCACCGCAATTCACCGGGACGAACTCGTGAGCGGCACGCGGCCCCTGGGCATGGATCTGGCGGGCCACCATCTCCTTACCCGTCCCAGATTCGCCGCTGATGTAAACCGGCGCCTGGCTGCGCGCCAGTTTCGTGATCGTCGCACGCAATTGTTCGATACTCGCCGACCTGCCGATGAGCCCCCTGCCCGATGCCTCGACCCTCTCTCCCACTTTTATCGCCTGGGCGACGAGATTGCGCAAGTCGTTGATGTCGAGCGGCTTATTGACGAAATCGAAGGCCCCGGACTTCAAGGCCCGGATCGCCGATCCCATATTGCCGTGGGCCGTGATCACGGCGACGGGCAAATTGGGATTGTGTTGTTGTATGTAGGCGACGAGATCAAGCCCATTACCGTCAGGAAGCCTCATATCCGTAAGACAGATGTCGAAGTCCCGCTCGGCCAGACAGGCCTTGGCCGCGGCGACATCCGCGGCGACGGTGCAATCGATCGCCATACGCCCTAGCGTGATCGCGAGCAACTCGCGAATATCCGGTTCATCGTCAACTATCAGGGCGTGATGTGCGGTCATCTCAAAAACCTCTGGTAAACCTACTCGGCCTCAACGCTGTTTCAATTACCCGGTTGGCTGCTGTCGATCGGGATGCGCAAAATTGATCCGGAATCGGCAGCCGCGCTCATCATGATCCATAAGGATGAGCGATGCCTGGTTCGCTTCACACAACTCGCGCGCGATATAAAGCCCGAGTCCGGTGCCCGAGGTTTCGCCGGTATAAAAAGGCTCAAACACCTGCTCCGCGACTTTGTCGCTCATTCCCGGGCCGCTATCCACGATATCGACGAAAGGCCGCGAGGACCCGGCCGCGCGACCGCAGGTGAACGACAGCAACGGCTGGAGCGCGCTATAACGCAAAGCGTTCTCGCATAAATTCCACAATACCTGATGCAACTGGCCTTTATCCATGCGCACCATCAGGTCATCGTCCAGCCATGCGCACGCCAGGTCGGCATCGTCCAGCTGCTTGCGTTCTTTCAACTCGACTAGAAACTCTTCAAACCATTCACGCAGCGTAAAGCCTTCGGCGATCGCAGGTCCACGCCTGCCGATCGTCATGACGTTTTCGATTATTTGGTTCATTCTCCGCGAATGCTCACCGATGATCTGAGTCAGGCGCAGATCCTGCTCACCAAGCTGAGGTGATTCTAACAACAACTGCCCGGCATGGCTGATCGCGCCCAAAGGATTGCGGATTTCGTGCGCGATGCTCGCCGTCAGGCGCCCCAAGGACGCAAGCTTGAGTTGTTGGGCGCGCTGGCGCACTTCCGCCGCATCTTCCAGGAATATCAAGGTTCCGCCCGAACTACCGGCCCCGACATGGGTGAACGAGACGATGACCTCAAGACCTTGGTCGCCCAGCTCCAATGGCATCTTGCGGTTGATTTCATCCGCGAGCCAGCGCCGGTATACCGCGTTCAGAGGCGCCGGGATCTCGATCGCGCGCCCGCGCATCGGCTCGGCATCACCGGCGAACATGGTGATCGCGGCCTCGTTCACTAGCACGGCCTGGTGGGCATCATTAAGCACGACGATACCCGATTGCATCCGCTGCACGATAGTTTCGTTCAGACGCGACAGGTTTTCGATATCGACTGCACGCTTTGCCGCCAACGCCTCACTGCGCCGCGCCTGTTCCGCCAGTATCGAAGCGAGCAGCGCCGTGCCGAACAGCGCAGCACCGAGCAGTCCGGCCTGGGTATAACTTGCACTCGGGTAGCCCAGATACCAAATGCCGAGGATCGTCTCGCCGAGCACCGCCAACGTGGCCAAGGCGGCAAAGAAAACCGCGCCTCTCAGTTGCACGAATAGACACCCGCCGGCGATGGCGACGACCAGCAGGATCCCGAATCCGCCGCCAACCCCGCCGCTGGCCCGGATGAACAGTGTGATCGCGATGATGTCCAGCAGGACCTGAGCGTATACCTGCAGCTGTATCCGCACCCAGCGGCGCACCACCGCGGCCTGCGCCACCACGGCAAAGCCGAGGTAAACGCACGCGGTAAGCGCGAATTGGCGTACATCGAATTCGGTGAAGTTCGGCGGCAGCTTCGCAAAGATACCGAGCAGCGCGAACAATCCGGAGATCGCGATACGGTACAGGCAAAAATATCGCAAAGCCCGCCAGCGGCGTTCGTCTACACCAGCGGAAATATCAATTAGACGCTCAGGCTTGGTCAAATCAGCCGACCCACCAAATGAATACCGGCCGGCGTCGCGCCGGCTACCGCACCGAGGCGCATCGAAATGCTGACATCGTTACCGTGCTCTTTGCTGCACATGCCAGCCCCTTGGCGCTAGTCGGCGGCCGAGATCACATTTTCGATCGAGGCACCTGACAGCTGCTGAAGTGTAACGGACAAGAAATTCCGCGCCATCTGCTCCGCACCGACACGTGTGAAATGAACCCGGTCGATGAAATTCTGGTCGATGTGCTCGATAAGCTTGGCGTTATCCACCCAACCCGTATCGTGCGCCTTTGAAACAGCCTTCAAGACTTCGTTATAGCGCGCGATCCCGCCGAATATGCCGTTCAAACTGAGCCCGGGCGTAAAATGCATGATTGAGAATAGTTCCTGGCGTTTACGCGGCGTTAATTCGATACTCAGTGCGCCACTCTCATAATCCTCATCCAGATCATGCAGCGTCGCAAAGGACGATAAAACGACATTTGCACCACCGGCTCGAGCGCAGGCGACCAACATCCGGATGTTGTGCTCAAATATTACCGTGGCCGGATCCGGAACCCGGTCAAGCCGGTTCTTGCCGGCGATCAAATCGACGGCGGCCACAGCCTTCTTGTATTCACGATACGAATTGCGGGTGCGCACATAAAACATGCTCCTATTCAGTACGCCTAAAAACAGGTTGGGCCGCTCATGCTGCCCGAACGGCTGTGTGTGGAAATTGCTGAAATCGGGCATGATCTCAAAATCGGGACGGACGACCTTAAGGTCGTTGTAGGCATGATAGATAATCACCACATCGGGCTTGAACGGCATTACCCGTAGTGCCAGGTTACCGATACTCTGCGCCGTATTGAACCCGGGTACGGCGGCGTTAATAACCGTTACTTTTTTGCCGGGTAATGCTTGCTGCACGAGTTTACCCAAGCGCCCCGGCCAATTATCGGCATAGCTCAGGTTGATATTAGCGGTAGTCGACGCCCCGATCGTGGCGATGCGAATTTCGTTGGCGGCCTTGGCGATAGGTAAGGAGCCCGTTTCGGAGAGAAATCCATGCTCATCAGTACGTATCGACGCAAGCCCTTCTTGAGCAGGATGTCCCCCGGCGATTTCCTGGTTCGGCTTGAACACAAACCCGGCAAATGGGTGAAACCGATAGATGTCCGTAATCGCACTATCAGTCGCTTCAAGTTCATGTAGAGCAAGCCCAAGACCATTCCCCCGCGCCCAAGAGACCGTACGCGTGGCAAGTTCGATGACGGCGAAAAATCCAGCCAGGGTGATGAACGTACCAAACGCATAGAATATGAGGTTTTTAGTTAACGTTCTCATGACCGTAGGGTCCGCCAAATGATGGATAACCCCTTAGCGACCACGCATTCGCTGACTTGATAGCATCGGCAAGGATCACCACCCCCTAACCTGCGGTCAGACGTTATTGCCTAGGGCATTCAATGCTTATCGCAACGGAATTTCCCGTCACCTACCGAGATTGCTTCGCGCTCCGGCAGATAGACGCCGCAGACCTCGCAATTCACCATTTTCCCCCCATAGCTCAGATCGGTCTTAGGGGCCGCACCGGCGCGCATGATGCGCCGAACGATCCCGATGGCCAACCAAAGGCCGGCCGCAATTATCGCCAGGCGTAGTAGGGGCATGAGTCGATCGCTTCGCACATCCGCTTTTAATGTTCCCGCTACCGTTCAATAAGGTGCGGTAACTCGTTATAGTCTCACCACGCGCATGCGGCGTCCAGGTGGTGGCGCCGGCGATATTCACTCGCCCTGGTTGCATCCAAGCGCCCAGCAAAATGGGCCGGGGAGATACTCGAAACCGAGGCAGGGACCTCAATCGGTTATAAAGTATAAGGGAAAGCCGTCCTCGATCGGGCCTGCGTTCCAACGCCGAGAGGCCTGTTCGCGAATAAATGATCAGCCGCGGTGGACGAAGTTCGGACCAGATTTACTCATGACCTATTGACGGTGGCGTAATGAATCTCCATGAATATCAAGCAAAGTCGCTGTTTCAGGATTACGGCATCCCGATAGTACCGGGTAAGCCGGCCAGGTCGCCGGCAGAAGCGGCTGAGAATGCGAAAGCGCTCGGCGGTGATGCCTGGCTGGTCAAGGCGCAAGTCCACGCCGGTGGCCGCGGCAAAGCCGGCGGGGTGAGGTTTTCGCAAAGCATCGAGGAGGTCGCCGCCGCTGCCAGCGCGCTGCTCGGCACTCGGCTCATCACCAAACAATCCGCGCCCGATGGACAGCCCGTCAACGTTGTCCTGATCGCTCCAACCGCCGAGATCGCCCAAGAACTCTATCTCGGCGCCGTCGTCGACCGTGCCACCCGGCGCATCGCGTTCATGGCCTCGCTGGCCGGCGGCATGGACATCGAAGAGGTCGCCGCGAGAACGCCGGAGAAGATCGTGACTATCGGCATCGACCCCGTGCTCGGGATC
The DNA here is from genome assembly GCA_030639105.1 of Gammaproteobacteria bacterium. Taxonomy (GTDB): domain Bacteria; phylum Pseudomonadota; class Gammaproteobacteria; genus UBA11873. The sequence goes on from DAOWDI010000158.1 coordinate 5,057, forward strand.
CAGGACTATCAATGCCGCCTCATGGGCTTCGAACTGGGTCTCGATACCGAGCAGCGCAAGCAGTTCGCGGTCATCTTGAGAGCGCTCTACCGGCTGTTCACCGACAAAGACTTGAGCCTGGTCGAGATCAACCCCCTGGCCATCCTCGGCGACGGCCGCCTGGCTGCGCTGGATGCAAAAATCAATATCGACGACAACGCCTTGTACCGGCAGCGCATCGCCAAATGGCGCGATCCGAGTCAGGAAGACGAGAAAGAACGCAGAGCCAAGCAATTCGACCTCAACTATGTGACCTTGGAAGGCAACATCGCGTGCCTGGTCAACGGCGCTGGACTCGCCATGGCAACGATGGATATCATCAAGCTCAGCGGCGGCGAACCGGCAAACTTTCTCGACGTCGGCGGGGGGACCACGGCCGAACGAGTGGCGGAGGCCTTTAAGATCATCGTTTCCGATCCGAAGGTGCAGGCGATCCTGGTCAATATATTCGGCGGTATCGTCCGCTGCGATCTCATCGCCGAAGGGATCATCCAGGCCATGCAAGAGGTTGGCGTTCGTGTACCGGTCGTGGTCCGACTCGAAGGAACCAAGGTTGATGAAGGGAAAAAGCTGCTCGCCGAGAGCGGCCTGGCGATCACCGGCGCCGAAGACCTTGGTGATGCGGCGACCAAAGTAGTCGCCGCGGTTGGAGGGAAACGCTAATGTCTATCCTCGTCGATAAGCATACGCGCGTTATCGTGCAGGGATTTACCGGCAGGCAGGGCACGTTTCATGCCGAGCAAGCAATAGCCTACGGCACCCAGATCGTCGGTGGCGTAACGCCGGGACGCGGCGGCTCAATGCATCTCAACCTACCGGTATTCGATACGATGCACGCCGCGGTCGCCAAAACCGCGGCAACGGCCAGCATGGTCTTCGTCCCGCCGCCATACGCCGCCGATGCGATCATGGAGGCGGCAGATGCCGGTATCACCGTCATCGCCTGCATTACCGAAGGCATACCTGTACTCGACATGCTGCGCGTCAAGGCCAGTCTCGTTAACAAACCAGGGATCTACCTCATCGGTCCGAATTGTCCCGGCGTCATTACGCCAGGGGAGTGCAAGATGGGCATCATGCCGGGCGCCATTCATCAACCGGGCAAGATCGGGATCGTCTCGCGCTCCGGGACCTTGACCTACGAAGCTGTACATCAGACGACACTGGCCGGTCTGGGACAGTCGACGTGTATCGGGATCGGCGGAGATCCCATCCAGGGAATGAATTTTATCGACTGCCTGACGTTGTTCCAGGCGGACGAGAAGACCGAGGGGATCATCATGGTTGGGGAGATCGGCGGCTCGGCCGAGGAAGAAGCGGCCGTGTTCATCGCCGCCGGCATCGGCAAACCGGTGGTCGCTTACATCGCCGGCGTTACCGCCCCGCCCGGCAAGCGGATGGGTCATGCCGGCGCCATCATTGCTGGCGGCAGGGGGACTGCCGATGAAAAATTTGCCGCGCTTGAGGGCGCCGGCGTCCACACCGTGCGCTCACCGGCGGCGCTCGGTTCGACCATGAAGTCGGTGCTGTAGTCCTCAAGGTCCGGTTCGCGCACGTCAGTGGACATCGCAATGGATCCGTCTCGTACCCTTCGGGCTCAACCATGACCGCGCGAATTCGCCTCGCGCTGGCGCAGCTAAACTTTTGCGTAGGGGATATCGATGGCAATACGGCAAAGATCGTGGACGCGATCAGGTTCGCGCGCGACAGTTCCGCCGCCAACCTTATCGCCTTCCCGGAACTCGCTGTAACGGGTTACCCACCCGAGGACCTGCTCTTGCGCCCGGGGCTGCATCGCCGGGTAGAACATGCCCTCGATATCATTGCCGAGGCGGCTTCGGGGATCACCGTCGTGGTCGGTCACCCGGAACAAGATGAAACTGGCATTTTCAACAGTTGTTCGATCTTTCGTGACCGTCGGCTCGCCACTCGCTACCGTAAACAGCAATTACCTAACTACGCCGTTTTTGATGAAAAGCGCTATTTCACCGCGGGTGCGCAGCCCTGCATATTGGAGATTGACGGTTTTCACGTCTCCGTTACTATCTGCGAAGACATCTGGGCGCCGCGAACGGCGGCCGCGGCAAGCGCGAACGGCGCCGAACTGATATTGACCATCAACGCCTCCCCGTACCGGATCGGGAAGCGCGCGGCGCGCCTATCCGCGATACGTGCGGCAGTCGCCGCCGCTGGACTCCCGATCGTCTATCTAAACCTCGTCGGCGGTCAGGACGAGCTTATATTCGACGGTGGCTCGATGGTGGTCGATGGCGCGGGGCGGACGGTCGTGGACGTCCAGGAATTCACCGAGGTCGTCGCGCTCGTCGATGTCGAGAAGACGGCGAGGGGATTCATCTTCGACGGTCCCAACGATGAATTGACCGCGGATCAAGAAAACATCTACCAAGCATTGGTGCTCGGCGTGCGTGACTACGTCGAAAAGAACCACTTCCCGGGTGCGGTGCTGGGATTATCGGGCGGTATCGACTCGGCGCTGACCCTCGCCGTCGCGGTAGATGCGCTCGGGCCCGAGCGCGTAGTTGCAATTTCGATGCCCTCGCGCTATACGGCGCAAATGAGCATAGACGATGCGCTGGATCAAGCACGCAGGCTCGGATGTGTGTGCCATGTCATTCCGATCGAAAAGCCATTTGCGGCATTCAATGAGATACTCAGCGAGGTGTTCGCGGGGACCACGGCGGATGTGAGCGAAGAAAATATGCAGGCGCGCTGTCGCGGGCTTATCTTGATGGCGGTATCGAATAAGTATGGTCAAATCGTGCTGGCGACGGGTAACAAGAGCGAGATGTCAGTCGGCTACGCAACCCTGTACGGCGATATGGCCGGCGGCTTCGCACCGCTTAAGGACGTCCCCAAGACACTGGTCTACACACTCGCCAAATGGCGGAACCGCAGCCGCGAAGTTATCCCGGGTCGCGTTATCGAACGGGCACCGAGCGCGGAACTCGCCCCCGGTCAAAAGGATACTGATAGCCTGCCGCCCTACGAGATTCTCGATCCGATCCTCGAGGACTACATTGAGCACGACCTGACGCCGCAGCAAATCGCGGCCAAGGGCTTCGATCTCGAAACGGTACGCCGTGTAGCAAGCATGGTCGATCGTAACGAATACAAGCGCCGGCAGGCGGCACTAGGCATCCGTATTACGAAACGCGCTTTCGGGCGCGACCGGCGCTTCCCCATCACCTCGCGCTACAGCGAACAAACGGATGTCCCGAACATCGCGAGATGAGTAGCTTCCCCCGCCGCCTAAGGTAAAGTGTTTGAGCCAATTGACAGGCTCCATGAGTGGCGTGCTGAGAAATCTGAGCTAGCGCACCGCTGTTTTGTTGACTTCGGAGATCCCGGGGTGATTCGGGTAGTTGAGCTGCAGCACGCGCAAGGCATCGTCGGACAGTTCGTTCATTTCGAGCACCTTGTACGATTTCGCCAATAATACAAGCGCTTCCGGCATGGCCGGCGTCTGTTGGAAATTTTCGACGACATTGCGCGCACGGTTTGCCGCCGCCACGAACGCACCGCGGCGCATGTAAAAGTTCGCGACATTGACTTCATGCTGAGCAAGTATATTCCTCAAATACCGCATTCGCAGTTCGGCGTCGTCGACGTAGCGGCTCTTAGGGAATTCCTGGATCAGAGCGGAAAAGTCTTTGAACGAACGCAAGGCGGCGCCAGGGTCGCGCTGGGAGGGATCACGCGTGATGATACGCGTCGTGAGACTGCGTCCGATGTTAAAATTGATCAATCCGCGCAGGTAGTAGGCATAGTCCATATGCGAATGGATGGGATTCAGCTTGATAAAGCGATCGATGGCGCCAAGCGCCGCCGCGGACTCGTCGGATTTGTAATAACAGTAGGCCAACTCCAGCTGCGCCTGTGCCGCATAAGGACCAAATGGATACCGCGTCTGAAGCCGCTCGTAGTGTTCTATCGCACCGCCGCACGAGCCCATATCAAGAGATTCCTTGGCGGCAAAATAGAGCTTGTCCTCCGGCCAGTTCTCCGGCAGGTCTTCCTCATTTTTTTTGTCGAACAGACCGCAGCCGCTCAACACCATGAGGCTGGCAATGAGCAGCGGCGGCACAAACCTATCAAGCGATCGACGATTGAGTATTGGTGTCAGGTTCCGGTGGGTGGATAATTCGTTCATATGAGTTTGTTAGCGCGGATCGCCACCATTGTATGACCAACCCGCATTTCCCACCAGATCGATACGGCCTCGCCTTTTGCTCGCGCAAGATATCGTCTAAGGATCTCCAAAACCGGTTTGTGGACGCCAACCAATGAGCGAAATTCTCCACCATCGCATCGAGATCGCCGCGACCGAGGCTGGCCTGCGGCTTGATCAAGCGCTGGCGAGACTGTTTACGGATTACTCCCGTTCCACACTCAAAGCATGGATTGACGCCGGATTAGTAACGGTCAATTCGCTTCCGTGCCGTCCACGCGATGCGGTCAAACCCGGTGATGAGATCCACCTCACGGCCGTACTCGAAGCCAGCAAGGATCTCACCGCTAGCGCCGTGGACTTCGAGATCATACACGCCGATGAGGCCTGCATTGTTGTTGATAAACCAGCCGGGTGCGTCGTCCACCCGGGTGCTGGAAATACACAGCGGACACTCGCAAACGGATTGCTCTACCGCTTCCCTGAACTTGGCTGCCTGCCGCGCGCCGGCCTCATCCACCGCCTCGATAAGGACACCTCCGGGCTACTCATTGTCGCGCGCACGGCCGCGGCCTATCAACGCCTTATCCGTAGTATGGCGGCGCGCCGAATAAAACGAGTCTACGACGCCGTGGCCAATGGCCGCTTCATCGCGGGCGGGACCATTGACGCACCGATCGGGCGGGATCCGGCGAACCGCATGCGTATGGTGGTGCGCACCGGTGGCCGCAAAGCAGTGACGCATTACCGGATAGCAGCAAAATTCCGCGCCCATACCCACCTTGAAGTCCATCTCGAAACCGGCCGCACCCACCAGATCCGTGTTCATCTGGCACACCTCGGGCATCCGCTTGTGGGCGATACCCGTTACGGCTCTCGCCTGGTGCTGCCACCAACACCCCACCCACAACTCGACGATTGTTTGCGTGGGTTTGCGCGCCAGGCTCTGCATGCCCGGTGCTTGGAATTCGAGCATCCGACCCGTCCCGGGTCCATCGTCGTCGAAAGCCCGATACCGTCGGATATCTCCGCGTTGCTAAGCGCCTGCCGACACGATTTGGCGACGGCAGACAGCTGATCGATGGGTGTTATCACCCCGAGTTGGGCATCAGCTTGCAGCGTTAGGGCATTCACGACAACCCGTGCGGGGGGCGTCAGCGAGGGGCCGTATGCGAGCCTGAATTTGAGCGCGCACTTAGATGACGATCCGATTGCCGTTGATCGAAATCGGCAAATTGTCCTCGAAACCAATCATGTTCCCGCGACACCGCACTGGTTGCGCCAGATGCATGGAACACAAACGGTCGACGCCACCCAAGTGTGCAAATCAATCGCGGCTGACGCCGCTTATACGAATGTCCCGGATACTGTCTGCGCGGTGCTGAGCGCGGATTGCCCACCGATATTGCTATGCGACGATGCCGGGGAGGAGGTCGCCGCCGTACACGCCGGATGGCGGGGTCTGCTGTTAGGCGTGGTGCAATCGGCGCTGGCGAAATTCGCTGCTCCACAAACGCGCGTGCTAGGCTGGATCGGTCCGGGGATCAGCGTCGATGCCTATAGCGTTGATGCAGAATTTCGTCAGCGCTTCGTCACTCAGGACCCCGTGCTGGAAAGTTCGTTTCGATACAAAGAAGGTAGCTGGTATGCCGACCTGTATGCTATCGCCGAACAGCGCCTGCGCGATAGCGGCGTTGGCCGCGTGTGGCGCTACGATGGCTGCACCTATGCACAAGCGAAGCGATTTTATTCCTACCGCCGAGATGGCGTTACCGGGCGCATGGCAACGCTGGTATGGATCGATTCCAGCCGACGGCAAGGCGCTCGCGCAACGTGAGCGAGACGCGCGGCTGAGCCAATGACGGGACCACGAATCATTATAATTCACTATGCACACCAATATCTTACCTGTCTTTTCTGCGCCCAACCACGGTTTCTAGGATAATTAGCGGCGCCCTATCGTTTCAACGGGGAGAATCATGTCGACAAACGAGCAGTGGTCATTCAGCGAATCTGTCGCCCAGATGACGGAGCGCGCATTCGAGGCGCTTGGCCTCGATGCCGGGGTCGCGGGCGCGATCAAGGCCTGCGACGCCGTGCTGCAAGTTCGCTTCCCTGTTGAAATCCGGGGTCGGATCGAGACATTTACGGGTTGGCGGGCGGTACACTCCACGCACCGCCTGCCGTCTAAAGGCGGGATCCGGTTTGCCCCGATCGTGAGCCAGGACGAGGTCGAGGCGCTGGCGGCGTTGATGACCTATAAATGCGCTATCGTCGATGTCCCCTTCGGGGGCTCCAAAGGTGGGCTGATGATCGACCCGCGTGACTATGAACGCGCCGAGATGCAACTCATTACCCGGCGTTTTACCCGCGAATTGGCGCGTAAGGGTTTCTTGAGCCCAGCGACCAATGTACCGGCGCCGGATATGGGAACCGGAGAACGTGAAATGGCGTGGATGATGGATACCTACAGAACGCTGCATCCGGAGGATATCAATCACATTGCCTGCGTTACCGGTAAACCAGTCGCGCACGGGGGGATCCGGGGTCGCATCGAGGCCACCGGCCGCGGCATAGTTTTTGCCCTGCGTGAATTCTTTCGCCATCGCGACGACATCGAATCCGCCGGGCTTAGCGGTAGTCTGGACGGAAAAACCGTCATCATCCAGGGACTCGGCAACGTCGGCTACCATGCGGGGAAAATCATGGAACAAGAAGACGGGGCCAAGGTCATCGCGATCATCGAGCGCGACGGTGCGCTGGTTAACGAGGCGGGTCTAACGGTCGAATCCGTGCGCGAACACATCGTTCGAACCGGCGGCGTCTCTGGATTCGACGGTGCGAAGCACATCGAAGATGGGCTGAGCGTGCTGGAGCTGGCATGCGACATTCTCTTACCGGCTGCGCTCGAAGGACAGATCACGGCTGCTAACGCCGCTGCCATCAAGGCCAAACTCATCTGTGAGGCGGCCAATGGCCCGATCACCTTCGAAGCTGACGAGATCCTCAATCAGCGTAAAATAGTCGTACTCCCAGACGCCTACGTGAACGCCGGCGGCGTCACGGTCTCCTATTTTGAGTGGGTCAGAAATCTAGCGCATATCCGCTTCGGGCGCATGGAGCGACGCCATGATGAGAGACGCGGCCAACACATGGCCGCGGCCCTGGAATCGATGACCGGCAGCAATCTCCCTGAGATCGTGCGTGATGAGTTGGTTCGCGGGGCCGATGAACTGGACCTCGTCCGCTCGGGTCTCGATGATACGATGCGCCTTGCCTATCAGCAGATCAGCGAAGAACGCCATCGCAACGAACGAATTTCTGATTTCCGCACGGCTGCCTACGCCGTGGCCATCAAGAAGATTGCGCGATCCTATCTTGATATCGGTGTCTATTGATCTAGCAGCCTGACTTAGGCAAGCATCGCGCGGATTTATCCGGGCCTCACGCTTGATCCGCGGCGATCGCACCCCCATGTAGTATCGATAGACAGCTATTGACGAGAAGGAAATACCGATGCGCACGGATAAAATGACAAACAAATTTCAGCTGGCCCTGGCCGATGCCCAGAGCAAGGCGCTGGGTATGGACCATCAGTTTATTGAACCGGTTCATCTGCTGACGGCGATGTTGGACGCCGAAGGTAGTACGGTGAGACATCTGCTACTCAACGCGGGTGTCGATGTCAACAAATTGCGCTCCCAACTCGGCCAGACCATGGACCGTCTCGCCAGAGTCGAAGGGGCCGGCGGCGACGTCCACCCATCGAACGAACTTATCCGCGTACTGAATCTCACCGATAAGTTGGCCCAGCAGCGAGAAGATGCCTACATCTCGAGTGAGCTATTCGTGATCGCGGTGCTACAGGAGGGCGGCGACCTCGCCCGTATCCTGACAGCGGCCGGCGCCACCGAGGAACGCATCCGCTCGGCGATTGATGCCGTGCGCGGCGGCGACAAGATCGATGACCCGAATGCCGAAGAGCATCGCCAGGCGTTGGAAAAATTTACTATCGACCTCACGGAAAGGGCGCAACAGGGGAAGCTCGACCCCGTGATCGGACGCGACGAGGAGATCCGCCGCACTATCCAGGTCCTGCAGCGCAGAACCAAGAATAACCCAGTCCTGATTGGCGAACCAGGTGTCGGAAAAACCGCCATCGTGGAGGGCCTTGCGCAACGAATCGTCAATGGCGAAGTGCCGGATGGGTTGAAAAACAAACGTGTACTGTCGCTTGACCTCGGCGCACTGATAGCCGGCGCCAAGTTCCGCGGTGAATTCGAAGAGCGCCTCAAAGCCGTACTCAACGATTTAGCGAAACAGGAAGGGCAGATCATTCTGTTCATCGATGAAATGCACACCATGGTCGGCGCGGGCAAAGCCGAGGGCGCCATGGATGCCGGGAACATGTTGAAGCCGGCGCTGGCGCGCGGAGAATTGCATTGCGTCGGCGCTACAACGCTGGACGAGTATCGCCAGAATGTCGAAAAGGACGCCGCGTTGGAACGGCGCTTCCAGAAGATACTGGTCGAGGAACCTTCGATCGAAGATACCATCGCGATACTGCGCGGGCTGAAGGAGCGCTACGCGGTACATCACGGTGTCGAGATCACCGACCCCGCAATTGTTGCTGCCGCCAATCTTTCTTATCGCTACATCACCGATCGACAACTACCGGACAAGGCGATCGACCTGATTGACGAGGCGGCAAGCCGGATCAGTATTGAAATCGACTCGAAGCCGGAAGAAATGGACCGTCTCGAACGACGTATGATCCAGCTCAAGATCGAACGCGAGGCGCTGCGTAAGGAATCAGACGAAGCATCGAAAAAGCGCCTCGCCGACCTGGAGACGCAGCTTGATACGATCGAACGCGAGTATGCCGATCTCGAAGAAGTCTGGAAGGCGGAAAAGGCCGCTCTGCAGGGCGCTCATCACATTCAGTCCGAACTGGAACGGGCGCGGCTGGAGTTCGACAACGCAAAACGCGCCGCGGACCTCACCCGGATGTCGGAATTGCAGTATGGCGTCATTCCGGACCTTGAAAAACGTCTTAAGGCGGCCGGTACGGCCGAAAACCGGGAAATGAAACTATTGCGCAACCGTGTCACTGATGAAGAAATTGCCGAGGTCGTATCCAAATGGACGGGGATCCCGATCGCGAAGATGCTTGAGGGGGAGCGCGACAAACTGCTACGCATGGAAGATGCGCTGCATGGGCGAGTCATCGGTCAGGAAGAGGCCGTTACCGCCGTCGCCAATGCGATCCGGCGCTCACGGGCCGGACTCGCCGACCCACAAAGGCCCAACGGGTCGTTTCTGTTCCTGGGCCCGACCGGCGTCGGCAAAACCGAGCTATGCAAGGCGCTCGCGGAATTCCTATTCGATACCGAAGACGCGCTGGTTCGCATCGACATGTCCGAGTATATGGAGAAGCATGCGGTCGCGCGTCTCATCGGCGCCCCGCCCGGTTATGTAGGTTACGAAGAAGGCGGTTATCTAACAGAAACCGTGCGGCGCAAACCTTATTCCGTGCTGCTATTGGACGAAGTCGAAAAGGCCCACCCCGACGTATTCAATATTCTGCTGCAAGTCCTCGATGACGGCCGGCTCACGGACGGTCACGGGCGCACCGTCGATTTTCGCAATACGGTCATCGTAATGACCTCCAACCTTGGCTCCGATTCGATTCAGAGCATGGCTGACGATACCGAATATGAACGCATGCGCGAGGCGGTGATGGATATCGTACGACAGAGCTTCCGCCCGGAATTCGTCAATCGGATCGACGAAGTCGTCGTGTTTCATTCGCTCAAGAAAGATCAGATCCGCACGATTGCCGAGCTGCAGATCGAATTTCTACGCCGACGCCTGGCCGAGCAGGATTTGCGGTTTGTCATATCCACCAATGCACTCGATAGGCTTGGGGAAACCGGTTTCGACCCGGTCTACGGCGCACGGCCGCTAAAACGCGCCATCCAGACACTCATCGAAACCCCGCTGGCGCAAGCCTTGTTGGAGGGAAAGTTTCCGCCCGGTACGGAGATTCATGTCAACACTGATAGCAGCGGTGCATATACCTTCACCGGGCGCGCCGCCGACGCGGCGTAGACCGGCTTCGGAGCTGTTCCGGTGGTCCCCGAAAAGCAACTCGAGGCACGGCGGATCGGGGCGGCGCACGCAATCGAATAGCGGCCGTCGCTATCGTCTCCCCTCACCCCTGCCGGGCACTGCGAGCCGCGGTTGATTACAAGATTGGAGCTGTTCAAGCAACGCCGAAATTTGCCGATACAGTAGCTATTTACCGGCTTTTCATCTACCATTTTAGATGGGATCGTCCCATAGCATCAAAGGCACTATTAGAGAATGGCGGTATCGAGTAACCGGATACCATTGAGTGGTCTCGCTCGAAAACTGGTGGCCGACGGCCTGCTTGAGGAAACCTCCGCCCATGATGCATTCCAGGAGGCCGTCGCCAACAAGGTATCTTTCGTCAAGTATCTTGTGGACAACAAGATCAGCTCGGCCAAGGTTATCGCCCACGCGGCGGCGCAGGAATTCGGTGTCCCGATCCTCGACATCGAAGCCATAGAGATC
>DAOWDI010000262.1 GCA_030639105.1 Gammaproteobacteria bacterium
AGGCCGTGATAACCTCCAGCGTATTGCGCGCCGCCGGATCCCGCTCAAAAACGCAATCGATATCTTCCTTCAAACGCTCAAACATTGCACATCACCTTTTTTTTCCCGTCAAAAAATCTACTGTGAGCATTCAGCCCGGCAGTTTTTCTTGCTGTTGTTCCATCCGGGCAATCTTGTCGCTCAACTCGCGGACACGGGCACGCTCCTTTTCCACGATGGCACTCGGTGCTTTTTCAACGAATGCGGCATTGCCCAATTTGCCCGCGGCGCGTTCCAGTTCGCCGCGCATCTTCTCGAGCTCACGCTTGAGGCGTTGGCTTTCCACCGCGGGATCTATGAGATCGGCTAACGGGACTAAGACGGTCATTGCTCCCACGAGCGCGGCCGCGGCATCTTCTTCACCGCTCAATACGCGTTCGATCGAGTCGATTCGGGCGAGTTGCCGGGCGTGTAATTCATAGGATTCCAGCCATACCCGTTCCTGGGCCGAGCCGCCCTGCACTTGTACACCGATGCGCCGGTTTGGTTCGATGTTGTTTTCCGCACGAATACGGCGTATACCGAGGATGAAACTCCGGATCCAATCAAAGGCCATCTCGGCGTCCGGATCCGCCGCAAGATGCGTCGTGTGCGGGAAAGGCTGCAACATGATGCTTTTCCCGCCCTTGCTGAGGAGTGGTGCAAGCTTTAACCAGATTTCCTCAGTGATGTAGGGCATCAATGGGTGTAGCGCCCGCAAGCTCATCTCCAGGATCTCAACAAGTGTACGACGGGCGGCCAATTTATCGGCTTCGCTTGCATGCTCGTCGTTGAGCGAAATCTTTGCCCACTCGATATACCAGTCGCAGTACTCATCCCAGATAAATTCGTAGATTGCTTGTGCCGCCAGGTCGAAGCGATAGGTTTCGAACCCCTCCCGGATCTGCCGCAATCTTTCGTGCAGCCGCGATCGGATCCAGTTCTGCGCGAGGTCTGGACGGGTCAGTTTGTCGCGGTCCGTAAGCTCGTGGCCATCGCACATCATCATCACGAAGCGCGCGGCGTTCCATATCTTGTTGCAGAAGTTCCGGTAGCCGGCGACACGGCCCAGATCGAATCGAATGTCGCGCCCCTGGGTCGCCATAGAAGCGAAGGTAAATCGCAATGCATCGGTACCGTAGCTGGCAATACCATCGGCAAACTGACTTCGCGTTGCTGCTTCGATCTTGGAGGCATCCCGTGGCCGCATCAATCCCCGCGTACGTTTCTTAACCAGGGGGTCCAAATCGATCCCGTCTATGAGATCCAGTGGATCGAGGATATTACCCTTCGACTTCGACATCTTATTCCCATCAGCATCGCGGACCAGACCGTGGATATACACCTCCCGGAAAGGGACATCGCCCATGAACTTGAGACCCATCATGATCATTCTGGCGACCCAGAAAAAGATGATATCGAAACCGGTGACTAACACACTCGTCGGATAGTAGGTGCCGAGTTCGGGCGTTTCATCCGGCCAGCCAAGGGTGGAAAATGGCCACAATGCGGAAGAGAACCAGGTGTCTAGCACATCCTCATCTTGATGCAGCATGACACCGTCGTCGAGGCCGGCGCGCCGACGTGCGTCGGCCTCGTCATAACCGACATGAATACCCCCGTTTTCGTCATACCACGCGGGTATACGGTGGCCCCACCAGAGCTGACGGCTGATACACCAGTCTTCGATGTTGCGCATCCATTCAAAGTAGGTTTTGCTCCAATTTTCGGGGACGAAGCGAATGTCGCCGTTTTCGACCGCCGCGATAGCCGGTTCCGCCAACGGTTTAATGCGAACGTACCACTGATCGGTAAGGTATGGCTCAACCACGGCGTGAGAACGGTCGCCACGTGGAACCATGAGCTTATGCTCATCGATCCGTGAAATGAGATCTTGTGCCTCAAGGTCGGCGATGATCCTTTCACGCGCCGTGTAGCGGTCGAGGCCGCGATAGGCGGCCGGCGCGTTATCATTGATCTCCGCACTTTCGGTGAAGATATTGATCGATGGAAGATCGTGCCGTTTACCAACCTCGTAATCATTGAAGTCGTGCGCCGGGGTGATCTTGACGCAGCCGGAGCCAAAGTCGGGGTCGACATAACTGTCGGCTATTATGGGGATCCGGCGGTTACACAGCGGTAGTTCGATAGACTTGCCGATGATGCGGCGGTAGCGCTCG
>DAOWDI010000056.1 GCA_030639105.1 Gammaproteobacteria bacterium
CGCATTCGCCGCAACACTTTGGTCGGTGGTATCCGTTGCTGCCGGCGGCCATGGGCCGCCGTTAGCATCTGCCGACATCGATTTGGCGGATCAGGCTTCTTTGCAACGCGGCGTAAGGCTTTTTGTCAATTATTGCGTGAGTTGTCATTCCGCGTCATTCATGCGGTACAACCGGATTGCAAAGGATCTTGACGTGGAGGAGGATGTCGTAGAGATGAACTTGATGTTCACCACCGATAAGATTGGTGATGGGATGGAGATTGCTATGCGCCCATCGGATGCAGCGTCCTGGTTCGGGGCGGTGCCGCCGGATCTATCGGTGATCGCGCGCTCGCGTGGGGAAGACTGGTTATACAATTTTTTGTTGAGCTTCTATATTGACGAAAGGAAGTCAACCGGCGTGAATAATACGATCTTCAAGGATACGGCGATGCCGCATGTGTTGTGGGGGCTCCAAGGACTGCAGCGGGCTGTCTATGCTATCGAGACGAATGAAGACGGCGCCGAGAGTTCAACAATCCAGCACCTTGAGCTGGTGGTGCCCGGTGCACTTGACGAAGGTCAATATAAAGAGGCAGTTCGGGATCTCGTCGGCTTTCTGGTCTACCTTGGGGAACCGGCAAAATTGGTGCGGTATCGGATCGGATTCTGGGTTATCGTATATCTATTCGTGTTCCTTGCCGCTGCCTATCTGATGAAGCGAGAATACTGGAAAGATGTCCACTGATATGACCGTATTAGCTAACAGACGATTGGTGATGACGCTATACTCTGACGCGATAGATCCGATCGGACATGGTGTCCGTATCGTGCTCGCGGAAAAAGATATCAGCGTCGATATTAATTACGTCGACGTAGAAAGCAGGCCGGAAGACCTGAACGATTTGAATCCCTACGATTCGATTCTGACGTTGATAGATCGAGATCTCGTCTTATATGATGCTCAAATCATGATGGAGTACCTGGATGAGCGCTATCCGCATCCCCCTTTGATGCCGGTCGATCCGGTGTCACGCGCGAACAATCGTCAGTTCCGTTACCGGATTATGCGGGATCTTTATGGCATCATTGAAGATCTTAACAGCACCAATGACATTGCGGCGGCTAACGCACGCAAGACGATCAGAGACAACCTGCTGGCGATTGCCCCAATTTTTTCACAACATGAATTTTTCATGTCGGATGAGTATTCGCTTATTGATTGCTGCTTGGCGCCTCTCCTTTGGCGGTTGCGGTTTTATGGTGTGAAATTGCCTTCACAGGCGAAACCGATTGTAAAATATGCCGAGAAAGTCTTTGCGCGCAAGGGTTTTCAGGCCAGTTTGTCGCCATTCGAGTGTGAGCTGTCTGGCTGATCTGGGGTATGATCTCCACGCGACCCTATTTGATTAGAGCCATATACGAATGGGCCCAGGACAACAATCTGACCCCACATATCCTCGTCGATACGACACACCAGAACGTCGATGTTCCAGGGGAATTTATTGAGGATAATAAAATCATCCTCAACATCGCAGCTGGCGCGGTAGCCGATTTGGTACTTGGCAATGAAACAATAACGTTCAACGCACGCTTCTCGGGCATAGCGCGGGAGATCTATGTGCCATCGCTGGCCGTTCGCGCAATTTACGCAAGTGAAAATGGAATCGGGATCGTCCTACCCGATGATCCGGAACAAGATGGTGGTACCGTCCACCGAGATCCGCCGACTGGCCAGGATGGCCCCAAAGGAGCTCATCTTACAGTCATAAAGTAGGGGGAAGGGAGAAAGGCCTACTCTTTGTATTCGAATAACTTGACCACCTTTTGAACGCCGCCGACCGTGCTTGCGGCATCGGCAGCCGTAGCAGCTTGTGCCCGATCCAAGATCCCCATTAGAAATACCGTGCCGTTTTCGCTGACAACCTTGACGCGCGTCGCATCAAGTCCATCCAGCGTAAACAATTTTGTTTTCACCTTCGCGGTCAATAGGGTGTCACTGCTGCGCGTAATCATCGAGTTTGGAGCGGCGATCTGGATTTCGTCGTAGACATGTCGTACTTTCTCCACCTGGGAGACAAGCGCGATCGCGGCGCGCCTTAGTTTGTCGGTCGGAGCCTGTCCTGTGACCAATGCCACTTGGTTGTAGCTTGTGACCCCAATATGCGTCTGCTCCTTCAATTCAGCATTTTTGCGAAGCGCATCCAATGCTTTCAGTTCGATAGCTTGATCCTCGATGAATGCTCCGGTAGTTCGTTCGTCATGCACGACGATGGCGCTTGTGGCTGCCCCGCCGACAAGTACGCCGGTGCAGCCGGCGGCCATGGTGGATAAATATACGACCAGCAATACTCTGGCGAGACTTTGTAATCGACAAGATATCTGTGTCATTTTCACTCCGGAAATCCCATTAAATGGTCGTCAACAAGATCACATATGCAATGAACTATCATTAAGTGTACTTCCTGAATTCGCGCCGTCGAAAATGATGGAACCCGGATTTCCACGTCACTTTGCGCCAATGTCCTCGCCGCCTCCCCACCGTCGCGGCCGCTGACCAGAATGACGCGGGCGTCCTGTTCGTGTGCGGCGTCGATGGCGCTGATGATATTAGTGGAGTCGCCGCTGGTGGAAAATGCGAGGACAACGTCACCCGGGCGGCCGAGTGCACGGATTTGCTTAGCGAAAATTTCTGCGAATTGGTAGTCATTGGCAACCGCGGTAATCGTCGAAGCATCCGTCGTTAATGCGATCGCGGCAAGTCCCGGGCGCGCCCTTTCGAAGCGATTCAGCATTTCAGACGAGAAGTGTTGCGCATCGGCGGCAGACCCGCCGTTACCGCAAGTCATCACCTTGTTGTTGCCCATCAGGCATTGAAGAATCGACTCCGAAGCCTCCACGATCTTTGGCCCCAATACGCATGCCGCTTCGGTTTTGACAGCAATAGCGTCGTCAAAAATTTGCTTGATTCGTTCGAGGCGATCCATAGTAGTGTTTAGCTGGAAAAAATAGCCCTAGACCCGACTTGTGGGCCCGCATCATGTTGAAAATGCATCCTTGATCCAGTCGTATTCTACGTGTCCATTATTCTGAGAGACACCGACCGCGTCGAATCGACAGGGTCTGTCGCGATACTCAGGCTTGCATAAAAGAAATTGAGTTGCCGCCCGGATGATGCGCTTTTGCTTATGTATGGTAATCGTTTCAAGGGGATTGCCATAACGGTGGTCGCGACGATATCGAACTTCGACGAAAATAATAAATTCGCCGTCATCCATCACCAGGTCTATTTCCCCGAGACGGCAGCGATAGTTGCGGTGTACTGTCCGTAATCCTCGTTTGTTCAGATATGATTCTGTACTCTTTTCTAATTCCGAACCAATAGAAGTTGGCAGGATCCGCTTGATACCGGAAGTCGAATTCATCGATCCATCAGTTTCGGGATACCGCCAGCGAAGCGCAGCCAAGTAAGGCCGCGATAGATGCGCCCATCGGCATCCATGCGCAGCAGACCGGTGGCGCCCGGAATACGCAGGCCCGGTTGATATTGCATGCGAGTGAGGTACGGCACGATGCGGTAGGCATCGATACCGAATGCAAACAGGCGTCCGGATCCGGGCCCCCGATCCGGCCAGTTGCGGCTGAATGTGTCGAAACTGTCAATATCCATCGCCCTAAACAACCACGGCATATCGCCGAAACGCAGCCCGTCTAGATCCTGATCGGCCACCGCGTTCGGCCGCCCCGCGTAAGCATGGGAAGTCGCATATACGGGGATCGACTCCGCACGGAAATAACGTAACTGCGGAAGCAGCTGACGCGCGATAAGTGGAAACCCGGCGAGAAATATCACTTCTACATCGGCGCGTCGGCGCGGTTCGGATTTGACTTTCCGCTTGAGTGCGCGATGCAATTTGGCCGCTCGTGCTTCGCTCAGGTCGATATTGAGTGCTTGTTTGATCAAAGTCGAGTACGAAGTTTCAACGCCGCTGTAGGCTGCTTGCGTCAACAGCACGCCGCCCAATTCCTGCCAGCGTGCGGAGAAGGCGGTCAGTAAACGGCTACCCCAGGGTGAATCCGGGCCCAAAGCCAGTGCGCGGCTATGGCCGTCGGCCCACGCCTTCTCCGCAACCTGTACGGCTTCGTCCTCGGGGGTGAGGCCGAATTGGAAAAAACTAGCCGCACCGACTGATCTGCTGGTGCTAATCTTGTTGTCGGTCGTGCCGGCCACGTTCAGGGCGAGTATGCTAACCGGTAGTTCGGGGCGGGTCGCTAAGGCCTCAACCGTCGATTTTTCGAGCGGGCCGACGATCAGGTCCGCCCCGTCAAAAACCGCTTGTTCATATACCGCATTGACGGTGGCCGCGTCGACGGCGTAGACGGAAACGGTGGGCCGTGTCGCCAATTTTGGCTGCGCGTACCAGGCGCTCAGGAAGCCGTCGCGGATTGTATTGGCGGCGCTCGCGTAAGCCCCGTGAAGTGGCAGGAGCAGTGCGACGTGACGCACGCTTGAAGATAAATGTTCCGAGAGTTCGAATAACTGCTCGACTAAGGTGATATTTGCCGCATGTTGAGGGTAGTCTGCCCGCCATGATTCTATGGCGGCGGCAAGGGCCGCATTGTTATGCAGATTAGGCCTTGCGGCGGCTGTGAGGTCCAGCCA
>DAOWDI010000233.1 GCA_030639105.1 Gammaproteobacteria bacterium
CTGCTCGGAGTCACTGCCGGTATTGCCGTCATCATCGGGGTATGTGTGTCTCTTACTCCTTTTTACCATATCCTCGGCACGGATAAAGTCGGCATCGATGTCTTTTATCAGTCTTTGAAAAGTGTGCGGACCGGCTTGATCATTGGAACGTTGACGACGCTCGTCATGCTCCCGTTCGCAATTGTGCTGGGCGTTGCCGCGGGCTACTTTCGAGGATTGACCGACGATGTGATCCAGTATTTATATACGACGCTATCGTCGATTCCAGGTGTGCTCTTGATCGCGGCCGCGGCGCTCATCCTGGAGGTGTACATGGTCAAGCACACCGAGGAGTTCACCAGCCTCGTTGCGCGTGCCGATCTGCGATTGCTGGCGTTATGTGTAATTCTCGGGATAACAAGCTGGACTGGCCTGTGCCGTCTGCTGCGCGGCGAGGCCTTGAAGCTGCGTGAAATAGATTTTGTCGAGGCGGCAAGGGCCTTCGGTGTTCGTCACACGACGATAATCCTGAGGCACATGATCCCAAATGTCATGCATATCGTGATGATATCCATCGCCCTTGATTTCAGCGGCCTGGTACTTGCCGAAGCCGTACTGTCGTATATTAATATCGGCGTCGATCCGAGTATGGAAAGTTGGGGTAACATGATCAATAGTGCGCGGTTGGAACTCGCACGTGAACCCGTTGTGTGGTGGTCACTACTGGCCGCTTTCGCGTTCATGTTCGTTTTGGTCCTGGCCGCTAATTTGTTCGCCGATGCGGTCCGGGATGCGTTCGATCCGCGCTTGAGAGTCATCACCTAGCGGCGTTAGTAATGGAGGAATTCCTCAATGGCCACAGCACGTCGTTCATCTAATTCTCATCGGGCCGTCTACATTGTTGACGGTTGTCGAACGCCGTTCTTGAAGGCGCGCTCGGGTCCGGGTCCGTTCAGACCTTCCGATCTTGCGGTATTGGGCGCGCAGCCGCTGCTGTTGCGTCAGCCGTTTGGTGCGACGGATCTCGATGAGGTTATCCTCGGCTGCATCGGGCCTTCCGTGGATGAGGTTAATATTGCCAGGGTTGTCGCTTTGAGGATCGGGTGCGGCGGTAAAGTCCCGGCGTGGACCGTACAGCGAAATTGCGCGAGCGGGATGCAAGCTATTGACAGCGGTGCACGATCGATCCTTATGGGTCGCGCGGAACTCGTACTCGCGGGAGGTACCGAGGCGATGAGCCATGCGGCGATCCTGTGGGGGCCGGCGATGCTTGCCTGGTTTGGGCAATGGATGAATGCGCGCTCACCCGTCGCCCGCGCTAAGGTGTTGTTGTCGTTCAGGCCAGGTCACCTCAAGCCCGTTATCGCTATCTTGAGAGGCTTGACGGATCCGATCGTGGGGCTTTCGATGGGGCAGACCGCCGAGGTGCTGGCATATCGTTTTGGCATCACCCGCGAACAGATGGATGCCTATGCCGTGCGCAGCCACCTGCGTTTGGCCACGGCCGAGAGCGAAGACCGCTTGGGTGAAATAGCGCCGCTCATCGATGCCGATGGTGCTTATTACCTTCATGATGACGGCGTACGGCCTGATTCCACCGTCGGGAAGTTGGCTAAACTCAAGCCCGTATTCGATAAGGAGTTCGGCCACGTCACTGCCGGCAATAGCGCGCAGATAACCGATGGTGCATCCTGGGTGATCCTGGCGAGTGAGGAAGCGGTCAAAGATCATGATTTGCCCGTTCTCGGTCGTATCGTGGATACCGAATGGGCGGGCCTCGATCCTCGGCGGATGGGCCTCGGCCCCGTCCACGCATCCGCACCGATGCTTCGGCGCCGCCGTCTGGCGATGAACAAGATCGATTATTGGGAGATCAACGAAGCGTTCGCGGCACAGGTGTTGGCCTGTCTGCGGGCATTTAAGGATACGGAATACTGCAAGACGGAACTTGGGTTGCGCAAGGCGCTCGGCGAAATTGATGAAGAACACCTGAATGTCGATGGTGGCGCCATCGCGCTAGGGCACCCGGTCGGGACCAGCGGCGCCCGTATCGTATTGCATCTTTTGCACGTTTTGAATGAGCGCAAAGCAAAACGCGGTATCGCGGCGATCTGTATCGGCGGAGGGCAGGGCGGCGCTATGTTGGTCGAACGAATCTGAGATATACAAATATGGGCCCTACTATGAACGAAAAAAAGGATAAGGCCATACAGCGCCGATATTGGGACTTGACCCGGGATGACGATGACATCGCTTGGTTGGCCATCGACTGTCCCGATCAATCGACGAATACTTTATCCATGGCAGTGTTGGAAGAATTGGGCGATGTCGTTGATGAACTCATGGGGGCGCGGCCTCGCGGTCTCATTATCTATTCCTCTAAGCAGTCCGGGTTTATCGTTGGTGCGGATGTCCGCGAATTCAAACAACTGGACGATCCACAAGAAACTGCCCAAAAGATCAGTATCGTGCACGAGTTGTTCAGCCGTATCGAACGGTTTCCGTTTCCGACGCTCGCCCGCATCCACGGATTCTGCCTCGGGGGAGGTTTAGAACTCGCATTGGCATGCCGCTACCGCATCGCCGTGGATGATGAGCGCACACGCCTCGGCATGCCCGAGATCTTGCTGGGGATCCATCCGGGCTTTGGCGGGACGGTGCGTTCGATAGAAAGGATCGGCGTACTTGGAGCGATGGACCTGATGCTCACCGGGCGCAGTATCGACGCGCGCCGAGCAGCTAAAATAGGTCTCATCGATCATGCGGTGCCTGAACGGCACTTCGACAATGCCGTGCGATCATTGATTCTGCAAGCACCTGCCAGTCGTAAACCAGGTATCGTGGCGAAACTTGCGAATACTCCTATATCGCGCCCAGCCGTCGCTGCTATATTGAAGAAGCAGGTTGCTAAACGTGCCCCCGAGCAGCATTATCCGGCGCCCTATGCACTGATCGACCTGTGGCGGGAGCACGGTGGCGATCGTGGCGCACTGTTCCGCGAGGAGGCAAAATCGATTGGACGGCTATTCGTCAGTGCGACGAGTCGAAATTTACAGCGTTTATTTTTCCTGCAGGAACGTCTGAAATCGATAGGCCGCGACTCGAAGTTTCCCGTGCGCCATGTGCACGTGATCGGTGCGGGAACGATGGGCGGTGATATCGCTGCGTGGTGTGCTATGCGTGGGATGCGCGTGACGCTGCAGGATCGGGAAATAAAATATGTCGCGCCGGCAATCAAACGCGCTAGCGCGACCTATAAATCGCGGATCAAGGATCGGTACCGCAGGTCGCGGGTACAGGATAATCTAATCGTCGATATTGATGGTGCCGGGATCGCTCGCGCTGATGTCATCATCGAGGCGATCGTGGAGGATCTCGATACAAAGCGCCGCTTGTTTCAGCAGATAGAAAAAGCAGCGAGGCCCGATGCATTGATCGCTACGAACACATCAAGCATCCCGCTGGAAGAGATCGGCGAGGGTATGTGCAACGGCAGTCGCCTCGTTGGCATTCATTTCTTTAACCCTGTTGCGAAGATGCAGCTGATCGAGATCATTAGTGCTTCGAATACTGATGTACTGCAAAGCGATCGAGCAGCCAACTTCGCGGTACAGATCGATCGTCAACCGCTTCCGGTGCACAGTTCACCCGGATTTCTGATCAACCGCATATTATCGCCTTACCTGCAGGAAGCGATGACGATGGTTGATGAGGGTATCTCTCCACTGCAGGTCGATGAGGCTGCCACCCAATTCGGTATGCCTATGGGTCCAATCGAGCTTGCCGATACCGTTGGTTTGGATATCTGTCTGTCCGTAGGGGAGGTCTTGGCGGCAAAATTTGGCGGGACGGTGCCGGATGTATTGCGCGCGAAGGTACAACAAGGCCACTTCGGCCGTAAAAATGGAATTGGATTCTATGAGTACAAGGGCAAGCGCGTCATTCGCCCCAAGGCCGAACCCGTCGATACGCCGGCGCGAGATCTAGCCGACCGATTGGTCCTTCGTCTGGTCAATGAATCGGTCGCCTGTCTGCGTGAAGAAGTTGTGGCCGATGCCGATTTGATCGATGTTGGTATGGTATTCGGTACAGGCTTCGCACCTTTTAACGGCGGCCCGATCCATTATGCGCTCGATCGGGGTGCGGAAGAGGTTCACGCACGTTTGGAGCAGCTTCGCGACGATCATGGCGATCGCTTTGCGCCGGATACCGGTTGGGAACGATTACTAAGATGACTGGATCCTGAATGTCAGCGCCGCTTCTCAGTATCGACG
This sequence comes from Gammaproteobacteria bacterium, assembly GCA_030639105.1. GTDB lineage: Bacteria > Pseudomonadota > Gammaproteobacteria > UBA11873. Next base: position 4,254 of record DAOWDI010000233.1, read on the forward strand.
AGTTGTCGATCCATTTTGGCTCGGCGAAAGATCCACTAAAGGCCGTTGACAAGGCGTCTTTCGACGTCCATCGGGGGGAAACAGTCGTGCTCGTTGGAGAATCCGGCAGCGGTAAATCCATCACGGCACTTTCCGTACTGCGGCTTCTGCCCCACGCCGCCCGCGTTGCCGGGGGCAGTATAAGGCTCGATGGGATAGACATCCTTGCCTTACCCGAGAGCCGTATGCGCGATATCCGCGGCGCGCGGGTTGGGATGATATTCCAGGAGCCGCAATCGTCATTGAACCCCGTAATTACCGTGGGTAAGCAGATTGGCGAAGTGCTTCGCCGGCATAAGGGTTTGCGGGGAAAGGCACAAACCGATCGCGTCATAGCGTTGCTCGGTGCCGTCGATATCCCCGCTCCAGAGCGGCGTTATAGAGAATTTCCACATCAGTTTTCCGGTGGGATGAAACAACGCGTCATGATTGCGATAGCGATGGCGGCGGAGCCGGATTTGTTGATTGCCGATGAGCCGACGACCGCGCTCGACGTTACGGTCCAAGCGCAGGTGTTGAACCTGCTCAGGGAACAACAGCGGAAAAATGACATGGGGATCCTGTTTATTACCCATGATTTGGGGGTTGCCTATCAAATGGCTGATAAGTTGATCGTGATGAAGGATGGGGCCATCGTCGAGCGCGGCGCCCGCGATGATTTCTATCGTTCGCCGCGGCACGCCTATTCTCGACAACTTTTCGATGCGCTGCCGGGTCGTGATAAACGTATTCGGGAAGGCCTGGATCTGACGATTACCGATCCGCAACCAGTACTCGAAATCAAGGATCTGAAGGTGCACTACCCGATCCGGCGAGGCCTGTTCAAGCGC